>NZ_JARFTS010000026.1:0-54675 GCF_029167175.1 Shewanella sp. A32 | reverse complement strand
CTGAGCTTGCTCTAGTATAGAAGGCCCCCTTTTAGGGGGTAATCACAAAGCCACCTTCTTCAGAAGGTGGTTTTTTATATCTACGATAAGGCAACACTGGTCAGTACCTGCAAATTACTGGATAATCAGGAGATTGAAAGTGACGATTTCCGGAGTCAGATATGAAGTCATTTATTGCCACTATACTGTTGGCACTGTTATTTGTGCTGGCGTTGATCTTTGGATCCCGTAACGAACAAGTAGTCACAATCAGTTATTTTGTCGCACAAGGTGAATATCGGTTGCCTATTGTACTTGCCGTAGTGTTTTTAGCTGGCTTTTTGGTTAGTTGGTTCATCGCGTTTTATTACATACTACGGTTGAAGTTTTCGCTGAAAAGCGCCCGAAAAAAAATTATGGCCTTAACCGCTTCACAGCAGGAGCAAGACGCCTGATATGTTGGAACTGCTTTTCCTGCTGTTGCCCATAGCCGCCGCTTATGGCTGGTATATGGGCCGACGCAATCTGAGACAAAAGCAGAATTTACAGCAAAAAAAGCTGAGCCGTGATTATTTCACCGGGCTTAATTTCTTGTTGTCCAATGAATCTGATAAAGCCGTTGATCTGTTTATCAGTATGTTGGATGTCGATGACGAAACCATAGATACCCATCTTTCATTAGGCTCGCTGTTTCGTAAACGCGGCGAAGTTGATAGAGCTATACGCATTCATCAAAATCTTATTGCTAGGCCGTCTCTATCAAACGAACAGCGTGATTTAGCCATGATGGAGTTGGGAAAGGATTACCTCGCCGCAGGTTTTTATGACCGCGCTGAAGAGATCTTTTTGAATCTTGCTGGTCAGGAAGATCATTCTGAAGATGCCGAAAATGCACTTATTGCTATCTATCAGATGACCAAGGAGTGGCAAAAGGCCATTGATATTACGCGCCGACTGCCTCGTAAAAGTCAGCAAGCATTAAAACCTGTCATTGCACATTTTTATTGTCAACTTGCGGAAGAAAATCCTGACAAGGCAGGAAAAATCAAACTGTTACGTCAGGCGCTAAAACTCGATCTGCAATGTGGACGGGCATTGTTGGAACTCGCGGGTATCTATTTGGCATTCGAACAATTTGATGAATGCAGACAGATGCTAGAAAAGTTGATTGATGCCGATGTTGAGTTGTTTGCAGATGGATTGGGGTTTGCCAAGCAAATGACCCAAGCCACCGGTGACAAAGCGGGATATCAGCAGTTATTGGCGCGCGCAATAAGTAGTGGTGCCGGCGCGTCAGTTGTCGTCGCCTTAGCATTGAATATGATTGAGAAAGGTGAACCGAAAGCGGCGGAGGCAATGGTCTTGGACAAGCTATATCGTCACCCGACCATGCGCGGCTTTCAATTATTGATGCAAATGCATATTCAACAGGCTGAAAAAGGGCAGGCGCGTGATAGCTTGGCTATGCTTGAGCAGTTAGTCGAACAGCAAATAAAATTTCGGCCCAGTTATCGTTGTCGGGAATGCGGATTTCCGTCACATACTCTTTACTGGCATTGTCCCTCTTGTAAAAATTGGGGCAGCATTAAACGTATTCGTGGTCTTGATGGTGAATAGACCACTGGAATTACTGATCCATTGGAGTTCAAATGTTGGAAAAACCTATTGTAGTGGCACTTGATTTTGACAATAAATTCAATGCACTACAACTCGTTGATAAACTAGATCCTAATCTATGTCGGTTGAAAATTGGCAAAGAGATGTTCACTCTGTTTGGCCCGCAACTGGTGCGTGACATTCAAAATCGGGGTTTTGATTTATTTCTTGATTTGAAGTTTCATGACATCCCGAATACTGTCGCCAAAGCAGTAACTGCAGCCGCAGAACTCGGGGTATGGATGGTAAACGTCCATGCCAGTGGTGGTTTGGCGATGATGGAAGCCGCGCGTAAAGCCCTGTTACCCTATGGAGAGAATGCGCCATTACTGATAGCGGTAACCGTGCTAACTTCGATGAGCAGTGAAGAACTGCAAATGTTAGGGATTAACGCCAGTGCTGAAGAGCAGGTAAAACGTCTGGCGAAGCTCACCTATGAGGCTGGGCTCAATGGGGTTGTATGTTCAGCACAGGAAGCACGCACATTAAAAACCCAGTTTGGGGAAGATTTCAAACTCGTGACTCCGGGAATACGTCCAATCGGCAGCGACGCTGCCGATCAAAAGCGGATAATGACACCTAAAGCAGCCTTGGATGCCGGTGCGGATTATTTGGTCATCGGCCGCCCAATTACTCAGGCTGAGGAGCCTCTGGCTACACTTGAAGCGATTTATCATTCGATTGGCTTAAGGTCGTAAATATGGCTAATGCATTACAGGAACAGTTACTCAAAGCCGGCTTGACGAATAAGCAAAAAATTAAAGATGTAAAAACGCAAAAAAAGCGCAATCGGAAGTCTAATATCGACGATGGTAGCGAAGCCCTGAAGCAACAGGTTGCAGCGCAAAAGGCGGAACAGGCCAAGCGTGATAAACAGCTAAACGAACAGCGTTTTGCAGAAGCGACCGAAAAAGGTCTGGTTAAAGGTCTGGTTAATGAGGTCAAAAAACAGGCAATTACCTTAGCTAAAGAAGGTGATATTAAATTTAATTACACCTTACTTAATAAAATTTATTCCGTGTACATTGATAATGTACAACAGCAGCAGTTATTGAACGGAAAGCTCGGCATTGCGCGAATCGAAGAGCACAGTTACCTGGTACCTCATAAATTGGCGGAACGCGTTTACATGTTAGTGCCAGAGTGGGTGGGTTATTTATGGCAATCGCAGGCAGACCAACCAAGTAAAGATGATGATGAAGATCCCTATGCGGATTATGTGATCCCAGACGATCTGATGTGGTAATCAAGGCGAAGCGGCTTCTCATGGAGCCGTTTGTTTATTCGGAAGTGTATGTTGTTGCGAGATCGTGCGTCTTTTCCCAGTGAATTTATCCATAAAGAAATTAAGGGAAAAACTACAAAAAATCTCATTTTGTAATTAACCCAAGCTGGAGTAGATTATGCGCCTCGAAATGCCGTGGTGGCTTATTCTGGTGTCTTGTAAGGGTTAACAAAGTGGAACTCACTCTTTACGTGAAATTCTTTTTGGGTTTATTGGCAATTATCAATCCTATCGGACTCTTGCCTGTCTTTGTCAGTCTTACCAGCCATCAATCGGCCGCTGAACGTGACCAAACCGCTAAAGTTGCTAACTTTGCAGTAGTGATAATTTTGCTGAGTACTATTGTCGCTGGCCAACTGATCCTCAATATGTTCAGTATTTCACTGTCCGCATTTCGTATTGCCGGTGGCACCTTGATTGCCATCATCGCTATGTCGATGCTGCAAGGAAAACTCAGTGAAGTTAAGCGTAATCCAGAGGAAGACCGCGAAGCCTCAATGATGGATTCCGTTGCTGTTGTGCCATTAGCCTTACCGTTAATGGCGGGCCCGGGTGCCATTAGCTCTGTCATCGTCTTTGCCGCTGAGCACAAAGGCATTCTTAATGTGCTGGCGATGTCAGTAACGGTGGTGTTGTTTGGATTACTTAGCTTTACCTTGTTTCGTATGGCCACCGCAATAAACAAACTGTTAGGTAAAACCGGCATTAACGTCATTACCCGTTTGATGGGATTGCTGATGTTGTCCATCGGCATTGAAGTCATGGCTGCCGGCTTAAAAGGGCTTTTCCCAAGTTTGCTAGGCTAGTGATTTATAGGTGACTAAATTCCATTAGTGACGCTGCCCGAGGGCTGAACAGTTGTTGATGCAGTCGGGCGGCAAATTCATCTGTCATTCCGGCAATATAATCCGCAATAACTCGCAGACTATTTCCGCCATGCCGTTGTGCGGATTGCCAGCGCTCCTGGGTATTGAACGGTAATAGCCGCAATGGATCGGATGCCAGCGCTTCAAATAATTCCATGACAATCTGTTGTCCTTTGTATTCCAGCATTTGAATCTCCGGCTTACGCACGACATATTTCAGTACAAATTGTTTGAGAATTTCTAGCAATTCATCATATGGCGCTTCAATCGTTGCTTGATAGCGCAATAGCGGTTCAGTAAACCCACTGATTTCTTTGATACAAATCGCGGTGACTAGGGCGTTTACCAGTGTGCCAATGGCATCTTTACGGCGGTAATGCTTGCTGGAAAACAGGCGACCGTCAATGTTATCCAATTGTTCCTTTATCCACGGCTCCTGCAAACAGGACAACCTAGGAGACACAAACTCTAGCCACTGTTCACGGTTGACGATGCCCATCACTATCGCATCTTCCAGATCATGTACGGCATAGGCGATATCGTCCGCCAATTCCATAATGGTACTGTCAAATGATTTGTGGAGGGTACGCTGATGTTGGCCTGTTGCAGTTTCTGTGCTGCGAATAAATTCCGCACGATCATGATCAGTGAGTGGCGCCAGTACCCAGTTAAACACGGCACAATCATCGTTAAATATTGCTTTTACCGGTGGCCATTCACTGGGTTTCAGTTGTCGATAATTAACCACTGCTGCCTGAGTGGTCTTGGCTCTCAGCGATTCCGCCAGGGCTGGATATTTCATCACCCCCAACAAAGTGCGACGGGTCAGGTTCATACCATAGTGTTCGGTATAAGGTTCTAACTTGGTCAGAATGCGAAACGTCTGGCCGTTGCCTTCAAAACCGCCATGATCTCGCATCATATAGTTGAGTGCGGTTTCGCCACCATGACCATAAGGTGGATGACCAATATCATGAGCCAAACATAAAGATTCAATCAGACTCATAGAATCGAGCCAGCGCTCCATTTCTGGATAACGCTGTTTAAGCTGCGCAGCAATACCAGTCCCTATCTGAGACACCTCCAGCGAGTGAGTGAGGCGAGTGCGATAAAAGTCGTTCATGCCTACCCCCAAAACCTGGGTTTTGGCCTGCAGTCGTCTAAATGCAGCCGAGTGCATGATACGAGCTCGGTCTCGCTGATAAGGTGACCGATGATCATTTCGTCGTTGGCTAAGGTCTTGTTCTCTGCGTTCTAGCCAAGGATTAGTTTCCATTGATAGCGTCCCTGTTTATAACAGCTGATTGATCTGGTCTAGGTCGAGAGTAAAACTGGGGATAAATTCTTTACGAAAATAACGTACAGCCGGATCGGGATTGTTATCCAGCATCTCTTCCAGACGTTTTTTCGCTGAATTAAATTCACTGTTGCCCGCATGCTTTTCTTCCAGACATTTAAGATAAGCACACAAGGTATCCGCCGATTTTACCAATTTACGATAATCGGCTTCATTTTCATCACTGATAAATAATGCCTGATAATCTTCCCGAAAGATTGCCGGTACCATCTGCAACAGTCGCTCTTCGGCAATGGCTTCAATTTTTTTGTATTCAGTTTCAATATCTTTGTTGAAATACTTCACTGGCGTGGGTAAATCACCGGTCAGCACCTCACTGGCATCATGAAAGATGGCTAACGTTGCCGCGCGATCAGGTGAGTAAGCGCCATTAAAAAGACGATTACTGATAATGGCGAGCGCGTGGGCTACCATCGCAACCTGCAGCGAATGTTCCTGTACATTCTCTTGGCGAATATTGTGCATTAGCGGCCAACGCTGAATGAGTTTCATCCTGGCGAGGTGGGCAAACAGATGACTCATCTTATCCTCTTTGATGATACTGAATTTTTAAGTACTTTAACGCAAGCGCAAGGGGAATGGCAGTGACGTGGTGACAATAATAAGAAGCCGTGACGGGCACGGCTTCTTTGACAGATTACTGATGGTAATGCCCGAGAAAATCTCCAAAGGCGAACAAGGCGCGTTGTAGATCTTCTTTGTACGGTAGGAATACTACTCGTAAATGATCGGGCTCTGCCCAGTTAAAGGCGGTTCCCTGTACTAATAATATTTTCTTCTCTCTTAACAGATCGAGCACTAGCCGTTCGTCGTCACGAATGCTAAAACGCTTAGCGTCTAATTTCGGAAACGCGTACATGGCTCCCTTAGGTTTTTTACAGCTCACCCCAGGGATCTGATTCAGCAGATCGTAACAAGTATCACGCTGTAAAGTTAACCGGCCTTCGGGCGCAGTGAGTTCATTAATACTCTGATAACCACCTAATGCCGTTTGGATACCGTGCTGATTAGGCACGTTGGCGCAAAGGCGCATTGAGGACAGCATCTCCAGCCCTTCAATATAGCTTTTTGCCGCCTTGAGGTTGCCAGACAACATCATCCAGCCGACGCGGAAACCCGCAGCACGATAGGCTTTTGAAAGACCATTAAAGGTCACGGTCAGGATATCATCCGATAAGCTGGCAGCATGAGTATGCTGTACACCGTCATACAGAATTTTGTCGTAAATCTCATCGGCAAACAGAATTAATGAATGCTCACGGCAAATCTCTACAATTTCCAACAAAAGCTCTTTCGGATAAACCGCACCCGTTGGGTTGTTAGGATTAATGACTACAATACCACGTGTGCGAGGGGTGATTTTGCTGCGAATATCATCTAGATCCGGGAACCAGTCCGCTTCTTCATCACAAATATAATGCCGAGCTTTGCCGCCCGCCAGATTCACCGCCGCAGTCCATAAAGGATAGTCAGGTGAGGGCAACAGTATTTCGTCTTCAGTGTTTAGCAAACCCTGCATAGACATCATGATGAGCTCAGATACACCGTTACCGATATAAACATCCTCGATATCCACGCCGTGAATACCTTTGGACTGATAATGCTGCACAATCGCCTTACGAGCGGAGAACAGACCTTTTGATTCACAATAACCCTGAGAAGATGGCAGGTTCAGGATCACATCACGGACAATTTCTTCGGGGGCTTCGAAACCAAAAACGGCTGGGTTCCCGATATTGAGCTTGAGGATTCGGTGACCTTCATCTTCCAGGCGGCGGGCTTCCTTATGAACTGGACCACGAATGTCATAACAAACACTGTCCAGTTTATGGGATTTTATTACGGGCCGCATATTACCTCGAAGCTGATGGCTTAAAACAAATAGATTGGACGGAGAACAATAGCGAATTTCAAAGCATATAAAAAGAGGTAAATAAAAAAATATCTATATTTTTCAGATGATTTATCCGCCAATTTCAAAATAATTTCATAGATGCAAAATATAGTGCTGACATTTTCACATGTTGGGAGATTTTCCACTAATAAACCGTCAGGCCAATGAATAAATCTATATGCGTTAAACTCGTATAATTACCCAACAGTACCCCATTGAAAATTGCATGGCATGGTCAGTTAATGAACTGAATTAACTTGTAAAGTGGTTAATGTTAGCGAGAGCTTAAGCACTTGTGTCGTTAAGCATAGATATTTGGTTGACTAGTGTTCATAAGCGATTTATTTTCAGCCAGATGTTATTGGGATGGTGTCCTGATGCTTAATTGCTCAAGGAATAACCTACCAGACAGTTAACGGGTGCAACGGAATAACAACAAAGCACCATTAAACTATTTGGCCTTGCGGCCCTTTAAATTTGAGGACCTAAGTGCATGTCTGAACCGACAGCGTTAAGTCTAATCCCACCTATTGTGGTGTTGGTTTGTGCCATTTTGCTGCGACGTCCAATTTTGGCGTTAATTATCGGAGCGGTAACCGGCTTAGTACTAATTAACCCGGCAGAGGTGCTAAACAGCTTTGCAGATGCATCACTCAAAGTCATGGCCGATGAAACCATCGGTTGGCTGATATTAGTATGTGGTAGTTTCGGTGCTTTAATCGCGTTACTTGTGCGTACCGGTGGCGCTTTGGCCTTCGGAAGAAATGCCATGCGTTTTGCCAAAGGTCCACGCTCATCCTTGCTGATGACGTTTGTATTAGGGATTGTCATCTTTATTGATGATTACCTGAATGCGTTAACTGTGGGTGAGACCATGAAGCGAGTAACCGACAGGTTTAAAATATCCCGCGAAATGCTGGCGTATATTGTTGACTCAACCGCAGCGCCAGTGTGTGTGATTGTCCCTGTGTCTACCTGGGCCGTATTCTTTGGCGGCTTGTTGGTTGACAATGGTGTCGCGGCCAAAGGTGAGGGGATAAATGTGTATATGCAAGCTATTCCCTACATGCTTTACGCCTGGCTGGCGGTGTTGATGGTGTTATTGGTGTCCGCCGGCATTGTGCCTGCTATTGGTCCAATGAAAAAAGCAGAACTTGCTGCCAAAACCGGAATGCCGACCCAAGAACAAGCGAAAGTCGATGAAGTTTTAACTTCAGACGATTATGCGGTGAGAGCACTGGAAGCGGAATTCAAACATGCGGATAAACAGGGACAATTGCACAACTTTTTAGTGCCGATGCTGCTGTTGGTCGCATTTACTGTTTATTTCGATATTGATGTCTGGAAAGGGTTGCTGGCAACATTGGTGGTTACCATTCCTTATTATGCCGTTCAACGCCTGATGCCTTTCGCAGAGATGATGGATCAGATGATTGATGGTTTTAAAAGTATGCTACCAGCCATCGGCACAGTGATTGCGGCTTTTGTTTTTAAAGACGTCTGCGACCAGTTGATGTTGCCACAGTATGTCATTGAGGTGCTGAGTCCTTACATGACGGCGCAGATGTTGCCTGCTCTGGTGTTTGTTGCCATGGCGATCCTGGCCTTCGCAACGGGGTCGAGTTGGGGAATTTTTGCAGTAACGATTCCGATTGTTATGCCACTGGCAAAATCTGTTGGCGCAGATATTCCACTTGTAGTAGGGGCATTGCTATCGGCAGCTTCATTTGGCAGTCAGGCGTGTTTCTATTCAGATTCGACTGTGCTTGCAGCACAAGGTTCTGGCTGTAATTTGGTGAGCCATGCTGTCACCCAGTTGCCTTATGCGTTAATAGCCGCGGTAATCGCGTTTTTCGGATTTATTCTAATCGCCTGATTTGAATTCAGTCGAGCGGTTCAGTTGTGACCTCTCCGGATTCACCAAATAAAAAAGCCAGCAAATTGCTGGCTTTTTTATTTTCAATACCGATTACACGCGCTTCTTGAATTCGCCGGTACGGGTATCGATTTCGATTTTGTCGCCTTCTTTAACGAAGTCTGCAACCATGATCTCCATGTCGGTACCGATCAGTTTGGCTGGCTTCATTACTTTACCAGTAGTATCACCACGGGCAGAAGGTTCAGTGTAACCAACTTCACGTACGATAGTGGTAGGCAGTTCAACAGAGATAGCTTTACCGTTATAGAAAGTTACCTGACAAACTTCTTCCATACCGTCGACGATAAAGTTGATAGCATCGCCCATGTTCTCAGCTTCTACGTCGTACTGGTTGTACTCAGCATCCATGAAAACATACATTGGGTCGGCAAAGTAGGAATAGGTACATTCCAGACGTTCTAACTGGATATCATCCAGTTTGTCATCCGCTTTGAATACAGTTTCAGTACCTGAACCTAACAGCAGGTTCTTCAGTTTCATTTTACAAACTGCCGAGTTACGGCCAGATTTGTTGTATTCGGTCTTCAGTACAACCATAGGGTTGCCATCAACCATGATCACGTTACCTGCGCGGATTTCCTGAGCAGTTTTCATTACGTAGATTCCTATATTTCACGGTTTTTCAGTTCAGCGCAGCATCTTAGCGGTTTTTAGCCATTTTCACTAGCCTGTTTGCAAGATCTGCGTCATTTATTGCGTCAACGGGCCATTGTTTTGCATGTTGCGACAGCACCCCATTGACAAGACCCAATTTTTGCCAGTATCGGCAAACTGCCGGGCCATCTTGTTGATTAAACGCGAGATTGAGCTGTTGCCAATCTTCTGCCACGGCTGGAGCGAGATTATGGCAATAACGACGCATAAAAGCATCCAATTTTATCAAATGGGTATCTTCTTCCTGCGGATATATGTGCCAGATAAACGGTTTCGCCGCCCACTGTGCTCGCAGAAACGAATCTTCTCCACGGACGATATTGAAGTCGCAACTCCAAAGCAGTTGGTCATATCCCTGCTGATCTGTCATGGGCAATTCATGAATATGAAGATTTTTGACCAAATAACTACGGGGCTCCGATGTCGTTACATCACTTTGAGTGCTAAGCCATGTTTTTACTGTTGCCAAGCCCTTACCACGAGGAACCAGCAGATGTAGCTTGGCGGGGCTATCACTCCATAGTGCTAATAAATGATTCAGTGCGGCGTTTTCGTAGCAAAATAGACTGATCACCATGTCATCGGCGTTGATGTTGGTGAGCCCATAAGATTGCCACAAAGATAACTTGGTTTGTGGCTGTCGCTGCCAATGTTCACGTTTATCAAACAGCCCTTGCTCGCAAATCAAACCACCTGATTTCGCGGTGAAGCCAGGAAAGTAGAAAATCTTTTTTACGCCGGGAAGCGCTGACGAACCAAGGCCGTGACAGTCATCAATCCAGGATTCAGCACTGAGATATTCGAGATTAAACCAGACTGGCGGCGAGGGCAGTTGCGGCAATAGTTGCTGTATTTCATCAGGCAATTTACACGCAAACGCCTCAATAAGCACAGCGCCAGCAGTCCAATGCTGCTGTAATGGTTGCGTCCAATGAATGACGGTGACCCCGTAAAATTGTTGAGTCAGTGCCGTTGGATCGAGTTCCGGTAAAATATGGGCAAAGCTCAACAGGTCATCAACCCACAGATTGATATCCAAGTTGTACTCGTGTGCCAGTTGTCTTGCCAGACGCCAGGTGACACCGATATCGCCATAGTTATCGACGACGGTACAAAAGATATCCCAATGACGTTGAATGGATTGCATGTGTAATTTACCTATAAAAAAGGCGGCATTGTCGCCGCCTTTCTCGAAATAGGGGATGAATCAGTCTTCTAACTCGGCCAGACACATTTCGTCGTAAATCTGCTTAACCCAAGTATCTACACGTTCTTCGGTCAATTCTGGCTGACGATCTTCATCAATACCCAGGCCAACAAAGTGTTTATCGTCCACTAATGCTTTCGAGGCTTCAAATTCATAACCTTCAGTGGGCCAGTTGCCGATGATAATCGCGCCACGGGGTTCAATAATGTCACGCAAAGTGCCCATGGCATCCAGAAAATATTCTGCGTAGTCTTCCTGATCGCCACAACCAAAGATCGCAACCAGTTTGTCAGTGAAATCGATTTTTTCCAACTCTGGGAAAAAATCGTCCCAGTCACACTGTGATTCACCGTAATACCAGGTGGGAATGCCGAGGATCAGCAGATCATAAGCGGCGATATCGTCTTTGGTACTTTTGGCGATGTCTTTCACCTCAACCATTTTTTCACCCAGTTTTTTCTGGATCATTTTGGCTACAGCTTCGGTGTTACCGGTGTCGCTTCCGAAAAAAAGACCTACAGTTGCCATCGTCTTTCCTTTAATTCAACTATCTAATTTTGTTATACAATCCCGACCGAGTACCGTTAGCAAATATCTTCAATGCTTTGCTGCAAAACTTGTTCGATCAGTTGACTGCGGCTGATGTTACTGGCCGAAGCCTTTTCGTTCAAGGCGTCATATAAATCTTGTGACACCTTTAACTCAATTCGTTTTAATCCTTTTTCCTTATCCCGTTTCACCTGATTACGTTTATTTACCCGTAATTGCTGTTCTCTGGGAAGAGGATTACTTCTCGGACGGCCCCGACGCTTCTCGCTGGCAAAAAGGTCGATGGTCGTTCTGTCAGATGATTCTTTTGCCATTTATATTGTTCTTTTCACCGGACGTCGCTGTCCGCGTACCCACTTGCTGGAAGTTATTGCTAAAACCTGTATTCCGTCGCCCGGTACCGAAATGTGCATCTCGTCACCCGAAATGACCATGAATGTCGCCAGAGGTTCCATTAAGATCACAGGAATGCGCTATCGGGCATAAAAGAGGCGCGACTATAGCACATTGGTCCCGCAGTCGCTATATAAGGACGTTTGCTTTACTGTCCCGAAACATGCTTATCAAGGAACTCATGCACCAGGCGGTTGAATATCGTCGGCTTCTGCGCATGTAACCAATGTCCGGTGCCTTCTATGGCTTTCGATTCAGCGCGTGGGAACTGTTTAACAATCGCTTCCCGGTAGTTGGCGTTAACATATGTTGGGTCAGCACTGTGCAAAAACAGGATCGGGCCGCCAAAGGTAAGGTAGTCTTTACTTGCTGTATCGTTAAACCAGCCGATGATATACGGGTAGTTATCAATAAGTCCTGATAAATTCAGTTTCCATTCAAAGCCACTTTCATTGCGCCGCAGACTTTTCAGCAAAAATTGCGCAGTGGCTTCATCAACACCGTGATCTAATAAATGTTGCAGCGCTACTCGGCGATCATTGGCATCAAGCGGCAAACTTTTCATCGCGGCAAACACGGTATCATGTCGATTGGAATAGCCCACAGGGGCGATATCTGCAGCGACTACGGATAAAACCTTCTCTGGAAACAATAGCGCCGTAGCCATTGCAATCTTGCCGCCCATCGAATGGCCCACTATGTGTGCCTTTTCAATCTGAAGTTGATCAAGTAATGCGATCAGCATCTTGGCGACAGCCGGATAACTCATATCAGGCAGATGTTCACTGCGGCCATGATTGGGGCAGTCTACGCGGAGCACCCGGTAATTGGATTCCAGATCGTGTCCTAACGCTTTGAGGTTGTCACCATCACCAAATAAACCGTGAATAAGAATTACCGGAACACCGCTACCACTTTCTGTAAAAAACATTATTTCTCCGATTTCGGCGAACTCAATAAAACCTGCCGAAATAAGCTAATCTTGGAGCAAAAATTTTGCGGCAAAGCTCACATCAATACAAGTGCTGATGACTTTTACAACAACAGTTGTCTGCTTTTCAAACAGAAAATTCTTACCCTATAAAAACTATGTGTATTTCAGCGTTTTTTCGTCGATTTGCTGTGTTACAAAATCGGGATTGTGGCATACTTTTGAACCATACGATCGCTGTGGATCGTGGCCTTAAATGCCACGATCTTTAATAAGTCACAGGAATAAAGGCATGAAATACATTGAAGTTGACGAAGAACTCTATCGCTTTATTGCCGGGAAAACAGAACGTATCGGTGAAAGTGCATCAGATATCTTACGACGGTTGTTGGGATTGGATGCGCTGAGTCTCGAGACTGAGGTCCCTCCAGTAGCCGTGAGTCATCCAGGCATGGAATCGTCATATATTCCCAATAATTTGCCACCTGTTAATGAAGTCATCAATTTTGAACAGCTCTACGCATCGAGTATGTTGGAAGCGCAGAAAGGTGCCGTTGGGCGGTTTCTGTTTGTACTTGAAGCACTCTATCAGCAAATGCCGCAACAGTTTGAAAAGGTACTGCAGGTACAGGGGCGCGACCGTCTGTATTTTGCGACATCAAAAGAAGCTTTACTGGCAGCCAGTCAGTCTGCCAATCCCAAAGAGATTGGCAATAGTGGTTATTGGGTAACCACGAATAATAACACTGGCAAGAAGCACGCGATTTTACTCGAAGCACTGCAAAAACTCGGTTGTGGAGCTATTCGCGCTAAAACCATTGCCGATGAAGCGTTACCCCAGGCTTAAAGTTAGCAGCAAAGATAATCGGACAAGGAGAGCAACGTGGCTATTCATGAACGCGCGGGCAAACCGGCACAACAGCATGATCTGGTCAATATTCCCAAGCTGATGAGTTTTTATTATCGGCTTATACCTGATGTTGAAAATCCAGCTCAACGCGTGAGTTTCGGTACGTCTGGCCACAGAGGCTCGGCGTTTGCCAGCAGTTTCAACCAGAATCATATCTGGGCCATTACCCAAGCAGTGGTTGATTATCGACAGCAGCAACAGATTCATGGCACGTTATTCTTGGGGATGGATACGCATGCGCTATCGCAGGCCGCTTATATTTCAGCACTGGAAGTATTGCTGGCCAATGATGTGCAAGTGGTAGTGCAACAAAACGAAAGTTTTACGCCAACGCCGGTTGTCTCCCAGGCAATCGTGGCAGCAAATCTCGGCAAAGCCAAAGATGATCCGACCCTGAGTGATGGTATCATCATCACTCCTTCGCACAATCCGCCCCAAGATGGTGGCATTAAATACAATCCGCCACATGGCGGACCGGCCGAAGGTTCCGTCACCAGTTGGATTGAGTCACGCGCGAATGAATATCTCAAGTGCCAGTTGGAAGGGGTGAAAAAGCTTAACTATGGCACGGCAGTCGCCATTGGGTTGGTCAAACAACAGGATCTGATCACGCCTTATGTTTCCGCGTTGGAAGAAGTAATTGATATGGAGGCCATCGCCAAAGCTGGGGTGAATATCGGTGTTGATCCTTTAGGTGGTTCCGGTATCTTTTATTGGGAAAATATCGCTAAGACTTACGGCTTAAAGATTACCCTGGTAAACGATAAGGTCGATCCGACGTTCGGCTTTATGCCGCTGGACAAGGACGGCAAAATCCGTATGGATTGTTCGTCACCCTACGCGATGGCTGGGTTGCTGAAACATCAGGATGAATTTGATGTGTGTATTGGTAATGATCCGGACTACGACCGCCATGGTATTGTGTGCCCGCGCAGTGGTTTGATGAATCCCAACCATTACCTAGCGGTGGCCATCGACTATCTTCTGAGTCATCGTCCGCAGTGGTCTGAAGCATTGAAGATAGGCAAGACACTGGTATCCAGCGCGCTCATTGACAAAATCGTAGCGTCACACCAACGACAGTTATGTGAAGTTCCCGTGGGCTTTAAATGGTTCGTTGATGGGTTGGCAGATGCCAGTTTCGCCTTTGGCGGTGAAGAGAGTGCTGGTGCAGCCTTCCTCAAACGCGATGGCACTACGTGGTGTACCGACAAAGACGGCATTATATTAGGGTTGCTTGCTGCGGAGATCATAGCGGTTACCGGCAAAACGCCCGCCGAGCGCTATGAAGAGTTAGTGGCAGAATTCGGTCGCTGTTATTACCGGCGCATTGACAGTCCGATTAATGCCAAACAAAAAGCTCGGTTTGGCAGTTTGAACGCAGATACACTGGGCGCAGACACTATCGCTGGCGATAAAATAGCCGCGGTACTGACCCATGCTCCTGGCAATAATGCGGCTATTGGCGGTATTAAGGTGACGACTGCCAATGGTTGGTTTGCGGCCAGACCGTCCGGCACTGAAGCATTATTTAAAATTTATGCCGAAAGTTTTGTCAGTGAACAACATCTTGATCGCTTAATGGCAGAAGCACAACAAATCATAAAAGAGGCGTTAAAAGGTTAATGCTTGCTGCTCAACCATCGCAACATAAAACGCACTCATTAGAGTGCGTTTTTATGTCCGGATATCAATTAATATTTGATCTTATAATCAATATTCAATATGGCAACTGGGCAGGTCATTTTTGCGAATGTAGTCCTGATGATAGTCTTCCGCTTTATGGAAGGTTTGTGCTGGCACAATTTCGGTGACAATCTGACGCATGCCCCATTTGCCACTGCGCATCAGCGCCAATTTGGAGGCTTCTGCCAGTTGTTTCTGTTCTTTATCATGGAAAAACACCACACTGCGATACTGTGTCCCCATATCCGCACCTTGCTTATTGAGGCTGGTAGGGTTGTGGTTTTTCCAGAAGACCTGCAATAACTCATCGTAACTGACTTGTGATGCGTCATATTCGACCTGAACTACCTCTGCATGACCGGTAGTCCCTTTTTTCACTTGCTCATAGGTGACTGCTTTATCACCACCGCCCATGTAGCCACTGGTGGCATTGAGTACACCGGGCACTTGCCGGAAAAAATATTCGACGCCCCAGAAGCAGCCAGCGCCAAAAGTTGCAATCGCCATTATAACACTCTATTAGATGTCTAGATGGCTAAAAATTATCTACTATGACGCAATAGCTTGCAATAGCCTTTTAAGAATAAGCCATCACGACTCGCGATTAGTCGCTGTGTTACTATCAGTACGTAAGGCTTCATTAAATAAGGAGTAAACCGTGCTGCAGCAACTTCTGCAACAGGCGAATTTTCTGGAACTGACCCTTGCTAACCCTGCATTTATGGCCGAGGAACAAGCTGCTATAGCTGATCATACCCGAGTAGAACTTTGGGATACGGGGGTATTGGTGTTTACGCCGCTGCAAACGGTGCCGACTGAAGATATCGTGCTCTCAAGTGGCATTCATGGAAATGAAACCGCTCCGATTGAACTCTGTAACCAATTAATTCACGATATTCTCCAGCAGAAGATAGTGCTGCAACAACGGCTGATGTTTATTTTCGGCAATCCACCCGCCATGATTGAGGGGACGCGTTTTGTTACCGAAAACCTGAATCGGTTGTTTAACGGCGAATATGCAAATCCAAGTGTTGCCACTAATGAAGAAAGACAACGCGCCGCAAAGTTAGAATCCTATGTCCAACGCTTCTTTCAGTCTGGTGGGCGTTCAAGATTTCATTATGATCTGCATACGGCGATTCGTCGTTCACACCATCAACGATTTGCCATTTGTCCGTTTCGCCACGAAAAACCCCATTTAAAGCAGCAGCTCGCATTTTTAAATGCTGCCGGAGTTGATGCTTTTTTAATGCATCATGAAGCCACAACCACCTTCAGTTATGCCTCATCTGTGAAATATCAGGCTGAAGCCTTTACGGTCGAACTGGGTAAAGTGATGCCTTTTGGGCAGAACGATTTGTCTCAGCTCGCCGCCACCCGTGAGATGTTGATTCGGGTGATTTCTGAGAGTGAGTTTCCGGCATTGACCTATCAACCTGAGAACCTGGTGCTATATCGCGTTTGCCGTTCTTTAAACAAGCATTTTGCGGATTTTACGTTTGCCTTCAGTAACGATCTGCCAAATTTTACTCAGTTTGCCAAAGGTGAGGTGTTAGCTTACGAAAACAATCAACCAATAACGGCAGAATATGCCGGCGAAGCGATAGTCTTTCCTAATGCACAGGTACCGATCGGCCAACGTGCCGCGTTGTGCGTTATCGCCGATGATGCCATCACGCTTGCGTAATATGTAAAGCTAGATATACGCGTCATAATAATCAAAGTTGATGATAGCCAGATCACAGAGATTGCCAGCCGCTTAAAGTTACCCTAGTGTGCTGGACGAGCATAGAAATCAATGGCGGGAGTAAGCCCGCCTAATCAAAATAAAAGAGCACATCATGAGCAACGCAACGTTTACCCAACAGGTTGTCCATCGTGCAACATTTCTCGAACGGGACTCACTAACTATTCCGATCCTGAAACTACTGCAAGCAGATGGCACCACCTTCGAAAACGCCGTGCTTCCCCAGATTGATGAAGCGCTGTCGCGGAAAATTTTTGATGCCTGTGTATTTATCAGAACGCTGGATGAACGCATGTTGGCTGCACAGCGTCAGGGACGTATCAGTTTTTATATGACTTGTACTGGTGAAGAAGCTGCTGTCATTGGCAGTGCGGCAGCACTCGATCCTGAAGACATCATCCTGGCCCAATACCGAGAACATGCAGCATTACGTTACCGTGGGTTCACCACTGAGCAGTTTATGCACCAGATGTTCAGCAATGAAAAAGATCTGGGCAAAGGTCGGCAAATGCCGATCCATTACGGCAGTAATCAACTGCATTTTCAGACCATTTCATCCCCATTAGCAACGCAGATCCCCCAGGCATCCGGTGTCGGTTACTCGTTAAAAATGCAGGGAAAACGCAATGTTGCCATCTGTTATTTTGGTGAGGGTGCAGCATCAGAGGGCGATTTCCACGCCGGTTTGAATATGGCTTCTGTCCATAAAGTGCCGGTAATCTTTTTCTGTCGAAACAATGGTTACGCCATTTCTACCCCTACCGAAGAGCAATATGCCGGCAATGGTATTGCCAGTCGCGGTTTGGGTTATGGCATGCATACCATTCGGGTTGATGGCAATGATATGTTGGCGGTTTTGTCTGCCACCCAGCAAGCCCGAGCTTGGGCGATAGAACATAGTGAACCGGTATTAATCGAAGCTATGACATACCGCCTTGGGGCGCACTCTTCTTCAGATGATCCGTCAGGCTATCGTTCTAAAGATGAAGAAGCACGTTGGCAGCAGCACGATCCGGTTAAACGTTTCAAATTGTGGCTGATCAACAAAGGCTGGCTCACCGAAGAGGATGATACAGAACTTCACAGCCGTTACAGACAGGAAGTGCTAGATGCGCTGAAAGTGGCAGAAAAAGTACCATCACCCAAGCTCGATGAGATGATTGAGGATGTTTACGACGTGCCAACCACAAACCTCAAAAAACAACTGGCAGAATTGAAAGCACATGTTGCCAAATATCCCAAAGCTTATCCCAAGACCTCTGGGAGGTTATAAGCATGGCTAAAATGAATATGTTGCAAGCCATTAATAACGCGCTGATGCTGGCAATGACAGCCGATGACAAGATGCTGGTGTTTGGTGAAGACGTTGGTCATTTTGGTGGCGTATTCCGTGCTACATCAGGGTTGCAGGATAAATTTGGCAAAGATCGCTGTTTCGATACGCCTTTAACCGAACAGGGGATCGCCGGTTTTGCCAACGGTCTGGCATCTAATGGCATGACACCAGTAGCCGAAATCCAATTTGCTGATTACATTTTCCCAGCATTTGACCAGATCGTGAATGAATCCGCCAAGTTTCGCTATCGCAGTGGTAACCAATTCAACGTGGCCGGACTGACATTTCGTACCCCGTATGGTGGCGGTATTGCCGGTGGTCATTACCATTCACAATCGCCAGAAGCGTATTTTACGCAGGTTGCCGGTCTTAAAGTGGTGGTGCCTCGCAATGCTTATCAGGCTAAAGGCTTATTGTTATCGGCCATTCACGATCCTAATCCCGTAGTGTTTTTTGAACCAAAACGATTGTATCGGGCGTCAGTAAATGATGTGCCAGAAGATGCCTATGAACTACCACTAGGTCAGGCGGAAGTTGTTCGCGAAGGTAAGGATATTACCTTGCTGGCATGGGGTGCCCAGATGGACGCTATCGAAAAGGCAGCGGACATGGCCGCAGAAGAAGGTATTGATTGCGAAGTGATTGATTTACGCACCTTAGCTCCCTGGGATGTAGAAACCGTGGCATTATCGGTACGGAAGACCGGTCGACTGCTCGTAAACCATGAAGCGCCACTGACCGGCGGATTCGCTGGTGAAATTGCGGCCACTATCCAACAGGAATGTTTCTTGTATCTGGAATCCCCAATCGCCCGTGTCTGTGGTCTGGATACGCCATACCCATTGATCCATGAGAAGGAATATATGCCGGATGCGCTAAAAACCTTTGAAGCTATCAAAGCCTCGGTGAATTTCTAGGAGTCGCGCATGATTAAGGATTTTATTCTGCCAGATATCGGCGAAGGTGTCGTTGAGTGTGAACTGATGGAATGGCTCGTAGCCGAAGGCGAGCGGGTCGAAGAAGATCAGCCGGTTTGCGAAGTCATGACCGATAAGGCTTTGGTGCAGATCCCTGCGCCATTTTCTGGTGTCATCGCTAAGCTTTATTACGCTAAGGGCGAAGTCGCCAAAGTACATTCACCGTTGTATGCGGTAACGATGGATGAAGGAGGTTTTACTGAGGCAGTGGCGACAAAACCCTCAGAACCAAAAGCCATGCCCGCAAGTCGCGGTAAGCTCGTAGAAGATTTTCTGTTACCTGATATTGGTGAAGGAATCGTCGAATGTGAACTGGTGGATTGGTTAGTCGCAGAAGGGGATCTGATTGAAGAAGATCAACCGATCTGCGATGTGATGACCGATAAAGCGCTGGTCCAGATCCCGGCAATCAAGTCAGGGAAAGTCGTAAAACTTTATTATGACAAAGGGCAAGTGGCTAAGGTACACGCCCCGTTGTTTGCTATTGAAACTGATGCGGAAGGTGCTGTTGCAGAAACGGTTGTTGAGGCAGCGTCTACCGCCAACGAGGCGAGCAATGTGGTCACGACGCCAGTAGAACAGGGCAAAGCGCTGGCCAGCCCAGCAGTCCGCCGCTTGGCTCGCAGTCTTGATGTAAATATCGCCGATGTCCCCGGCAGCGGTAAGCATGGTCGAGTATATAAAGAAGATATTGAACGCTATGTAAAAAATGCTTCAGTATCGAGCCCGTCAGCGGTTATTGAGCCTGCCCCGGTCGTGACGCCGGTTACCGTGTCAACATCAGTAGCGGATAAGGTTGTGCCAATCAAAGGCGTACAGGCGGTGATGGCACGACAGATGATGGACTCAGTATCGACTATTCCCCATTTTACGTATTGTGAAGAACTGGATATCACCGATTTAGTTGCGTTAAGAGAGCAGCTAAAGCAGAAATACGCTTCTGATACGCTGAAACTGACCATGATGCCATTTTTTATGAAAGCCTTGTCGTTGGCATTGACGCAATTCCCGGTAGTCAACAGTCGGGTAAATGCGGATTGCACGGAGCTCACGTATCTTACGCGCCACAATATTGGGATGGCGGTGGATTCTAAAGTGGGCTTATTGGTGCCGAATGTTAAGGATGTGCAGGCTAAATCCATATTAGAAATCGCTGCCGAAATTACCCGACTCACAGATGCTGCCAGAAGTGGTCGAGTCGCGCCGGCAGATCTGAAAGATGGCACCATCTCAATTTCTAATATCGGTGCGCTTGGCGGTACCGTCGCAACGCCGCTAATCAACAAGCCAGAGGTGGCTATTGTTGCGCTCGGTAAGTTGCAGATCCTGCCGCGTTTTAATGCTAAAAGCGAGGTCGAAGCCCGCAAGATTATGCAGGTGAGTTGGTCTGGCGATCACCGTGTAATCGATGGTGGGACTATTGCGCGCTTCTGTAATTTATGGAAGCAGTATCTTGAGCAACCTCAGGAAATGTTGTTAGCGATGAAGTAAGCGATTAAAGCCCCTTTTAGGGGCTTTTTACTGGTGTATAGTGACAACTTTGGTCTGGATATCCCGCGTAATGTCACAAAATAGTTACGAAATGCTGTCATTTTCCGTATACTTACCAAACGATTTGTCGTCCAGTTGTCTGTTATGCAAAGGTCAGCCGTAAATACCGTTTCATATCAATATCCATTTCCTCCTAAGCCTGTGGCCTTGACTGACGCAGAAAAGTCGAGTTTTCGCGCACATATCAAACAGTTATTAAAGCAAAAAGATGCAGTGTTGGTTGCCCATTATTACACCGACCCTGAAATTCAGGCGCTGGCGGAAGAAACCGGTGGTTGCGTTGCTGACTCGTTGGAAATGGCGCGCTTTGGCAAAGAACATCAGGCCAAAACCTTGATTGTGGCCGGGGTCAAATTCATGGGGGAGACGGCAAAGATCCTCAGCCCGGAGAAGACTGTGTTGATGCCGACACTAGACGCCACGTGCTCATTAGATGTGGGGTGTCCGGTCAATGATTTCAGTGCCTTTTGCGATGCTCATCCTGAACACACGGTAGTCGTTTATGCGAACACCTCTGCTGCGGTAAAAGCTCGGGCAGATTGGGTGGTGACATCAAGCATTGCGCTGGAAGTCGTTGAACATCTGGATAGCCTGGGTAAAAAGATCATCTGGGGACCGGATCGCCATCTTGGTAGCTACATTCAAAAGCAGACCGGCGCTGACATGCTATTGTGGCAAGGTGAGTGTGTGGTGCACGATGAATTTAAGGCTAAAGCGTTGCGGGAACTGAAAATACAATATCCTGACGCCGCTATTCTGGTTCATCCAGAGTCTCCGGCCAGTGTGGTCGAACTGGCTGACGCAGTTGGCTCAACCAGTCAATTAATCAAAGCCTCACAGTCCCTGCCAAATTCAACTTTCATCGTAGCTACCGACAAGGGCATATTTTACAAAATGCAGCAGGCAGTGCCTGGAAAACTGCTGATTGAGGCGCCCACCGGCGGCCAAGGGGCCACTTGCCGCAGTTGCGCACATTGCCCGTGGATGGCGATGAACGGTCTTAAGGCAATTGCAAACGCGCTAGAAAATATACAACCTGCACAACACCAAATTTACGTTGATGAAACGTTACGGGAAAAAGCATTAATACCACTGACGCGTATGCTCGAATTTGCGACCCAACTAAAGTTGCAAGTTAAGGGTAATGCCTGAAATTAAGAAATGACATAATACCCGGATAATCCGGGTATTTTTACAAATGAACTTGTATAAAGCTAAAGCTGGCTATACTGAATTTAATGTCACTGTGACAGTATAAAAAGCCCAGAGGAACATTTATGTATTGGCAATGGATTGGCAACCTTCCGCTTCGACTGAAATTTCTTCTCGTCATTATTCCTTCGTTTTTATTTGCGACCATATTCGGTTGCGTCTTGGTTTATCAGTTTTTGTCTCAGGCAGCGAGTGCAAGCGATGTGATTGCACTCAGCAAACTGGCCAAAGTGAACAGCGATCTGGTTCATGAGCTGCAAAAAGAACGCGGCATGAGCGCTGGGTTTATTGGCGCAAAAGGTCAGGCGTTCTCAGATACTTTACCTTCGCAACAAAAACTGACTGATAACCAATTGAGTGTTTTTCGTACATTCGTCAGAGAGCACAGTCTGCCACCAAGTTTTGTTGATGAACTTCGCAAAGCGACCTCACAATTGGATAAATTATCCAGTATTCGCCGTGACGTATCCTTCCTCACCATCAGTGTCGCCGATGAAGTTGCCTATTACACACAGCTAAATGCACTACTGCTTTCTATCGTTGATGACACGGTGAAAGCGGGAAGTGATAAAAAAATCGCAGTGGATGCGGCCGCATTCTCCGCATACCTGCAAATGAAAGAGCGCGCGGGTATTGAGCGGGCAATCCTCAGTTCTACTTTTGGTCAACCGGGGTTTAAAGAAAATGCTTTTACCCGATTTGTCACGTTAGTTGCAGAACAGAATAGTTTCCAAAAGCGTTTTATGGCACTTACAGACAGTTCCACCTTGGCAGATTATCAAACGTTGCTACAACAACCGGCTATCGCTGAAGTAGATAAATTCCGAGCAATAGCCCTTAGCCAGAATAAGCAGGAAATCAGTACACAATCGCCCGAAGCATGGTTTACCGCTTCGACAAAACGTATCGAACTCATGCGTAATTTTGAAAAAATGCTATCGGACAAGATGATCAGCAATACAGAAGCATTACATCAAAAATTACTCAATGAAAGTTGGATATTGGCTATCGTGATTATCTCCGGTGTCATTACCGCAGGATTCATTTCCTTTTCAATACAAAAAGCAATTAGCTCAGGACTGAGCAAAATCCATCAAGGAATGACAACGGCAAGAAAAGATTTTGATCTTAGGTTGCGTATCCATCTTAAAAGCACCGATGAATTAGGCACCGTAGCTGTCGCATTTAACGAAATGATGTCAGATTTCGAACGAATTATTACGAATGTGCGGGCAAGTAGTAAAACACTACGACATGTAGTGGATAAACTTGACGAGCATTCTACGCAGATTAATGGAGATGTCGCCGCCGGCTCCAGTGAAACTGAACAAGTCGCGTCTGCTATGACGCAGATGAGTTCTACCGTTCAAGAGATTGCCAACAATGCCGTACAGGTATCAGACGCCAGCCGCAATGCTTCACAAGAAGCTAAAAAGGGTAATGAGGAAGTACTCAAAACCGCCAAAGCGATGTCAGATTTAGCGGAAGAAATTGAAGACGCCGCCTCGGCTTTCAGGCAGCTAGATGGTGATATCCATGGTATTGTAAGTGTGCTGGAGGTCATTAACGGCATTGCGGAACAAACTAACTTGTTGGCACTTAATGCAGCAATTGAAGCGGCCAGAGCCGGGGATATGGGGCGTGGCTTTGCGGTAGTTGCCGATGAAGTCAGAAATCTCGCTCAGCGTTCCCAATCTTCAACCGAAGATATTCGCGGAATGATTGAACGCCTCAAAGTTGGTGCGGTTAACGCACTTAATGCAATTTCTAAAGGTCAGACAATGGCTAGCGATAGTGTGCTCGAAGCGCAACAGGCGGGGAGGGAGTTACATAAGATCGTAACCCATGTCGATTTGATTGAAAGTATGAATGAGCAAATTGCTGCTGCGACCCATCAACAATCAGTGGTAGCCGAAGAAGTGAATCGTAATGCAATGAAAATCAGTGATATCTATCGGAATACGCAACAGATCGCTGAAGAGTTTCGAGAACTTAACGTTATGCTGGTTGATGAAGCCGAAAAAATGAGTAAAGAAGTCAGCAGATTTAAGGTGTCATAAGATTAAAATCAGCTACTTGCTCAGCAATTGCCCAGATAACACTATGCTTTAGATTTTCGCTTGACCCTCGAAATGCTTTTGCGTAAAGTACCGCTCCGTTGGCAAGCTAGTCAGCCTTGACTATATGCCAATGCGATGTTGGGTGAACATCTATAAAACATCCTGTGGTGAGGTGTCCGAGTGGCCGAAGGAGCACGCCTGGAAAGTGTGTATACGGAAACGTATCGAGGGTTCGACTCCCTCCTTCACCGCCATATTTTATGAACCCGATCTCATGGTCGGGTTTTTTATTACCTATCAAAAACCTACGGAATTATAGTAGCTTAATCCAATGGCTCACCAACCTTTGGCACCTTGGGGTGGTACAAAAGGGTGGTACAAAGCGATGGCTTTTATGATTCAACCATACAAAGATCCTAAGACTGGCGTTTGGAAACTTCGGTTGGGAATTCCCTCTGAACTCGTGCCGTTTGTTGGAAAAAAAGAGCTAAAGCGAAGTCTCTATACCAAAGACTATCAAGAAGCTAAAGCAAGGGCTCCAGCGGTCTCTAGTGAACTCTACGGGATATTAACTGAGGCTCGACTTCGCAAAGAGCATTCTGAACGAGAATCAGCGATAAATTATGCGGATCTTGATGTCATTGTTAGTCGATGGCTTATCAAAGAACGTCAGCGTATCGCTGAGCCAGATATATTATCTCGGTATACGCTTGAAACTGATGCAGGGCTTGAATCTGTCCCTGAATGGTTCAGTGACCCGCTCCTGGAACTCACTAATGCATCAGGTGATAATCAGACAGTCGTTGAACAGAGGTTTCTGAGACACATGGAAGCGTTCGTTGATGAAGCGTTGGCACTTTCATCCTGCCAACTATCAACGCATAAGCCACGTCTTTACCTCGCAGAAAGGATTGCCAGAGAAGCCATTAAGTTATGCAATTCCGCCGTTGATAAACAAGGTCTACTCAGGCGAGAAGCTGTTCGGTTTGGCAATCTCGAAACGTCAATTCAATCAACTTCAACGATTCAACAATCGCTCACTTCTATGGGATTTACAGTCCTCGATGCCGACGTTTCTTCCCAAGCTAACGCTTCTTCAGATGTCCAAATATCCAAGAACTCTACGTTGTCACAGTTAATTGAGTGGGTACACTTGCAAAAGAAGATCGAGTTAGGGGATCGCCTCAGTAAATGGATAGCTGAGCGAAACAAAGCCTGCAGTCGAGCATCTGAATATTTCGGTAACAGGCCCATTGGAGAAATTAGCAAACTCGATATGCGAACACTGCTTGGGTTAATCACGCAATGCCCAAGCCAGCCGAAAATGCACGTCAGAAGTTTGCCTATGAAAAAGCAGATTGAGATTGCTAATGCAGAAAACCTAGCTCGGGTATCACTTCGAACTGCAAACAAAGAAATCAAGCTGCTATCGGGCTATTTTCAACTGGCCGTCAAGTTAGATCTTATCTCGAATAATCCTTGTCACGGTGTGTCTATCGATATCACTCCGAAAGCACCAATGCGTGAGCCTGGTTACACCAATACGGATGTCGCAGCTATCTTCGCATTGCCACTTTTTTGTGAAATACCAGCCAAAATCAAAGCTCGCTATGGTGAGGCTCCTTATTGGTTGCCGGTTATCCTTGTGTACACAGGTGCTAGGGCTGAGGAGATAGCCCAGTTATATGTAGCCGATATTGAGCGGGATGCTGAGAAACAGGACGAATGGTATTTCCATATTAGAGCAGCTAGAGCAGATCAATCGGTAAAACGCGATAAATCACGCAAGGTACCGATCCCTCAATCAATTATCGAGTTAGGTTTCTTCGAATACCTGAAGACTGTTCCAGCAGACGGAAGACTTTTCCCGTTACTTAAGAGTGGTAGCAAAGGGAAGTATCATGCCGCGTTGGCTAAATACCTCAAAGCCCAGTTTGAAAGCTGCAACATCCCCCATTTCGAAGAGCTTGAACCACTACATGCGTTCCGCCATCGCTTCATCACTGAAGCCCGTAAAACGGATATGAGAGAAGACGTGCAAAATGCCATTACTGGTCACTCAAATGCGGGCAATGTCGGGCGAACTTATGGCTCATACCAAGAGTTGCACGCAGCGATCAATAAAATGCCAGTGATTAATATCCCCAAGTGGCATCCATAAAAATAAAAGAGGCCGAAATGGCCTCTTTCTCATGCACTAAAGGATAATTCAGACTTGGTATTTTGTTGCTGCTTCATGGTCTTTGTCGCTAATGAATACATCTGATCCGTTAGCTTCATCGTCCGGAAGATTTTCATAAGGCGTTTTCAGGCGGAGCCCTGCGAATGAAGCCTTATTGTGTTTGCGGATTTTGGCATATCCCTTTTCCTCAAGGCGTTTGGTCATGATAGTTCTCTTCATTTGCCAATCACCTCCGCGTTGAGCCCAATTACTGAAAGCATCGTACAGTTCATCAATGTAAACATATTCACCGCTACAAGTGCATTCCTCAATGAACATCGCCATCTGATCAGATTCATGACGATATTCATTGATTGAGGTTCTAATGTTGGCAGGCATTGAGGACTTAATACCTTGATTTAACCAGTTACCAACACCTGCTAACGCCCAGTTAAGAATGCCTGGAAGTTCTGCATACAGCTTGTCCATTAATCGAGGATCTAGCTGTTCTTTAGTGAAACTAGCATTGAATGGCAATAAGACCATACGACGCCACATCCCGGGGCTGCTATCTCTGATCACTGGCTTATGATTGCCAACTATAAACAGCTTAAGTTTCGGACGGAATTCGTGCTCTGCTTTGGCGTAAAGTTGTCGAGCAACAATCACATCATCACCCGTAATCGACTTAACTAAGTTTTCGTCCATCCGAGAGCCTTCAGGAAGTTCGTTGGCAACCACCAAGCGGCTGCCAGGAAGTTTTGCCAGTGAAGGGTTAGGGCCGCTACTATTTCCTTTACTCTGAAGCAACACATCACTGTTAATCTGGTTGTAATAATTTCCCATTAACCGCTGAATAACGTTCATGAAGGAGCTTTTGCCGTTGCACCCATGACCATGTAGGAAGAAGAACACCTGCTCGTCGGTACGGCCTGTGAGGATATAGCCCACAATTCGTTGTAGAAATTCGCCATAAGCTTTATCACCACAGGTGATCTCTTGAATAAACTGTAACCAACGTGGGCAGGTCGCAGTAGCATCGAAGCTAACATCGCTAAAGCGGCTGATATACAGGTCTTTGTGTGAAGGGATCAATGTGCCATTCTCAAGGTCAAGGACGCCATTCCCAACACCAAGCAACATTGGGTCTGCATCAAACACATTGGCTGAAAGACTATTCCCGGACTTAAACAACTCCAACATATCTGCGATCTTTTTACGGTTCAGTGAATTACGTCCGAATGTTTGTAACTTCTCTGCCTGCTTCATCTTGGCACCATCTTTCTTGGATAAAGCGTCATTCATTAACTCTTGTGCCTGGGATATGATATTTTCACCCACTTTTCGACAGGCAATTTGCTCACTCCCTTGGGTCGATTGCCATTTGTTCCCAATGAAACCGTAATAACCACCTAATTCTGGAACAAATTTAAGAGTACCTCTGGTTAAGTCTTCCAGACGGTCAGCATTGCCCACATCGTTTAATGTGTCTTCATCAAAGCCTTGCCAGATAGATGGCAGAGCAGAAGGGGGGGCTGGCTCACGAACAGCGGGGGTAGATGAAGCAGTTTCCACTTTAACATTCTCGGATTCATCGATTTCCGACGCTTCACTCTCGGCCATTTCCTCCACGCTGGAGCAATCAATGCCGTGTTGCTTGACTAACTCGATCAAAGACAGATGATTCTCTGTCCGGAGATAGTCATCGATATCTTTTCCTTGACCTTCAGGAATAGTCACCTGAATCAGCGATGGCAAACCAAGTTTCTGCAACTTCTCACGGTACCCTTTTCCAGCGGGATCGCTATCAAAAAAGGTGACAACATCACGGTTATGCAGGTGCTCAGCTATCCAATCTAATTGGCTTTGCCCGATAGAGCCATTGGTGGCTAAGATCGGTCCCTGCCATCCATGCTCGTATAACGCCAGTAGGTCGTGTTCACCTTCAACAAGTGCTACTGCTCCTTTTCTGGTCATTGAATCCTGACCATAGAATTGAATGTCGTTCAGCCAAAATCGTTTAGGTAGTTGAAACGGATTTCTTCCCTCTCTCTTTTCCGGGTATTTGAAGGTAAACCGGCAAATATCCCCCGACTCATCATAGTGAGGGAAGATGTAAACGTTCTTTGGAAAATAGTCCCGAGGACCCATTATCTCCTCTATAACAAGGCCTGATTCATAAAGCTCTTGTAGTTCAAAGCCCTGAGCGACGAGATAACGCCATAACTCTCTCCGAGAGTAACCTACATAGTGATCCAACAGCGTTGACTGACTGAGCTGACGATTTGTCATCAGTTGTTCAAACGGAAAAGCGTCACCATCAATCATCTGACCAAAGTAATATTCCTCAACTGCCTTCAGCAAAGCTTGTCTTCGCTGATATTGCTCTGGTGTCAGCATGATTGGTTCAGGCTTAGCTTTCTTGGGGCGAGGTGTAGTAACGATAGACGCTCCTTCAATCTCACCGTTGAGCAGTTTGTTGGCTGCATCATATCCATTTTTTGCTAAATCCTTGGCAACAAGGAAGTTAAAAATATCGCCACTCTCTCCACATGAAAAGCAGTGATAGTGTTGATCGTCTGGATCACCGTGAAAAATCTTAAAGCAGCCCTGATGTCCGCAGAAAGGACACTCATCGTCCTCAAGCTGGCAATAGTCGCTTTGGGTGGGTTTGATTGAATTATCAAGAAGTGAAGCTATTACTTCTGGTAAATCAAACTTGGCTTTTACGCCTTCGAATCCGATTTCGTCTAAAGTTGGGTTGTTGAAATAAAATGATGTCATTTTCGACATCTCCTCTTGTTCGGCTCGGACTAAAATAAAAGTGTTAGGTATTTAGTCTGTTTTGAACCGTTTCGCCCGCCAAAGGGCTCTCCTCGATGACATCCTCTTACCATGAAATGTCTCGAGGAGATCTCAATCAATCGAATAATCGGCGATAAAGATTAATCCCCTGCAATCCCGCAGAAGATAGCGTTTTTGAGCTGACCAGCAGCCCTGATTGTTCCAGTCGTTTGATATGCCGCCGTGCTGTTCTCAATGAATAACCACAGCGTTTCACCAAGGTCTTAGCTAAGCTCACTTTGCCCCCCATCAACAAACCGTCCACCAGCGGCATACGGCTTATCTCATACATCGTCTGACCAAGCTGATCATTGAACAGCTCATAGGGCATTCGATAAGCTACTTTGATGTTGCTCAGTTGGCTTGGTAACTCTGTCACTAAGGTTTCCTGGTTGTGCATCTCAAACTCCTGCGGTGTCTCTCATGTCATCACACCGTCACTATTAATTTAATCGTTTTGAATTAGTGTTGAACGTTGTAAAACAGCCATAAGGAACAGAATCAGAGATAGTGCAGAACTATTGCTTTAAAAAAGATGAATGAAATATATCCATAGAAATATGACAATGTATTCGTTAAATGCATATATATGAATGCATGAGTTTTTCTCCATCATCAACCATCAATCTCCCTTGCCACCTCTGCCGAAAAATCAGCAAGTTCACTAAAGTATTCCTACTTATTTTCCCTATAGCACTTTTATAAATTTGCTGAAAAATCAGCAGAGAAATAGCTCTAGCTAAGCATTAAGCCCAGTAGTTCGGTGATTTATGGAAAATGGTTATAGGGGAAAATCGGCAGGGGAATGTGAGAGTGTGTTGGAGCCGAGCCCAATACCGTCTACTAGATAAGGGAACTGTGAAATTACGCCTGTTCAGCCCATAGGCCTGTTGGTACACTTTCAACTCTTAGTTATTGTTTTTATAGAGCTGCTCACGGAATAAGCAAAGCAGCGAACAGGGCCATCATGGAACAAACCAGCATCAGTTCTTTAGCCAGTTTTATCTGGTCAGTTGCCGATATTCTTCGCGGTGATTTCAAACAATCTCAGTACGGTCGCATCATTCTGCCATTCACGGTGTTACGCCGCTTGGAGTGCGTGTTAGAAGCCAGCAAAGATAAGGTCTTAGCCCAGGCGGAAGCCACTAAAGCGATGCCCGATGTTGCTCGTGAAAAACTGCTGCTCAATGCCTCTGGTCAAAAGTTCTATAACGCGTCACCGCTGAACCTGAGTGTGCTGGGGGAGACCCACACCGCTGATAACCTTGATGCCTATGTACGGGCGTTCTCCAAGGATGCTCGGGAGATTTTCGAGCACTTCAGTTTCGTCAATACCATCTATGCCCTTGATGACGCCGACTTGATTTACCAAGTGGTGCAAAAATTCCGTGAGGTCGACCTGTCGCCAACCGCGGTAGACAACTACCACATGGGCTTAGTGTTTGAAGAGCTGATCCGCCGTTTTGCTGAAAGTTCTAACGAGACTGCAGGGGAGCACTTTACTCCGCGTGATATCGTGCGGTTAACCACCTCATTGGTGTTTAGTGGCGATGATGATGCGCTAACTAAGCCTGGCGTAGTGCGTTCTATCTACGACCCAACCGCTGGTACGGGCGGCTTCTTGTCATCGGGCATGGAATACCTGAACGAGATTAACCAGCAGGCTCGCTTAGCCACCTTTGGCCAAGAGCTGAACCCTGAATCCTACGCTATCTGTAAAGCGGACATGCTGATCAAAGGGCAGGAGATCAGCAACATCAAGCTGGGTAATACCCTGTCAGATGACCAACTGGCGTTTGAACGCTTTGATTATTGTCTGTCTAACCCGCCGTTCGGCGTGGATTGGAAGAAAGTTGAAACCCAAGTGAACAACGAGCACAAAAAGCAGGGCTTTAATGGTCGCTTTGGCCCAGGCTTGCCACGGGTGTCTGATGGCTCGTTACTGTTCTTGCTGCACCTTATTAGCAAGATGAAGCCCGTCAGCGATAAATCTGCCGGTAGCCGTATTGGCATTATCCTGAATGGCTCACCGCTGTTTACCGGTGGTGCAGGCAGTGGTGAGAGTGAAATCCGCCGCTACATTCTTGAGAATGATCTGCTCGATGCGTTAGTCGCTTTACCTAACGACATGTTCTACAACACCGGCATTGCCACTTACATCTGGGTGCTGTCTAACCACAAGCCCGCTGAGCGTAAAGGCAAAGTGCTGCTGATCAATGCCAGCGACATGCACTCCAGCATGCGTAAATCCCTCGGTAGCAAACGTAAGTTCCTTGATGACGATGCGATTAACACCATCGTTGAGTTGTATAGCCGCTATGAGCAAAGTCCGATCGCCAAGATTTTCAATACCACCGACTTTGGCTATCGCCGCATTACCGTTGAGCGGCCAATGAAGCTGGCTATCTATCCCCATGATGCCGATAAACTCAGCAGTTTGACTGAGCAAAAAGCCTGGCACAAGCTCGATGACGAGCTTAAACACGCGTTGCTGTCTGCTCTCGCCGCGTTGCCTGATGATAAGTACCTGTCTCGTGAAGTATTCAAGAAGGCCTTTAACAAAACCTTTGCCGCCAATTCCACCAGCAAGTTGTCTGCCGCTGTCGTTAAACTGCTGTGGACGAATCTCGGCGAGCAGGATGAAACGGCCGAGATTTGTAAAACCAAAGGTGTCACTGAGCCAGCCACTGAATTGCGGGACTACGAAAACGTACCGCTTAGTGAAGACATTAACACTTACTTCAAACGGGAAGTGTTACCCCATGTGCCAGAAGCCTGGATTGATACCAGCAAGACTGATCCACTTGATGAACAAGTGGGCGTTGTCGGCTATGAAATCCCGTTTAACCGCCATTTCTACCAGTACCAGCCGCCCCGACCATTAGCGCAGATCGATGCCGATCTGGATGCCGTTGCCAAAGAGATCATGAGCTTACTCAGTGAGGTGCATTCATGATGGCTTTTCCAATGGCCTCTAGTGCTAATGGCGGCGTTGTAGCTGTGCTCGTTCGCTGTGCATCTCGACGCCTTGCCCTGAACTCAAAATCCGTATTTGGGAGCAGAGTATGAGCAACAAGTATCTTGCGTATCCCGAGTACAAGGAATCTGGTGTTGAATGGCTAGGGCAAGTACCCACAGATTGGACAATTACAAAGACTACACGCTTTTTCAAAATTGCTATGGGGCAGACGATTTTGAGAGAGGAGTTGGTTGATGATGGATTGTGGCCAGTTTACTCAGCTACTGAAGGGAATCATTTTTTTGGTTACATCAATGGACCTCAAGTCCGTCTCGATGTGGGTGATTTAGTTATACCTGCTCGTGGCAACTCCATTGGTGCGGTCAAGCTTGTAGATCAGAAAGCAACAACTACTCAGACAACAATTTACTGTAAGCACATAACTAATCGCTTGGTGGCTAAGTATGCTTTTTACTACATGCTTGGGAATCGGAAGAATCTTTTCAGGTTTACGCAGACAGCGATCCCACAGATAACGGTTGAAGAGGTTGGTACTAATTCAATCCTTCTACCTAGTGAGGTGGAACAACGCACTATAGCCGCCTTTCTCGACTACGAAACCGCCAGAATCGACTGCCTGATAGAAAAGCAACAGCGGCTGATTGAGCTGCTCAAAGAGAAACGACAAGCGGTGATCTCCCATGCTGTCACTAAAGGCCTCAATCCTGACGCTCCAATGAAAGACTCAGGTGTCGAGTGGCTCGGTCAAGTTCCAGAGCATTGGAAAGTCCAGAAGCTAGGATATTTATGTCAGGTAACGAAACTAACTGGGTTTGAGTATACCAATCATTGGTCTACAGATGACCTTGGAGATGTGGTGGCGCTACGTGGCTATAATATTGGCGAGAGAAAACTGGAGCTGGAAAAGGGCACAGAGAGAATATCGAAAGAGCTATCAAATCGACTTGCTCGCTCAAAGCTAAACGCAGGTGATTTAGTTCTGCCTTGTACTGGCACATTAGGGAATGCTGCCGTGATACCTTCAAATGATACATTTCACATAAATCAGAATATCGCGAAGCTTACATTTGATGCTACTGTCTTGCCAGAGTACGCATCTTATTGGTTGACCAGTAGTAATTTCAGAACAATGGTTGATCATAACAACACTTCTGGAATGCAGCCTGTTTTGCTCATCGGTGATATTAGAAACATGCGAATTCCGATACCTCCAGTCGAAGAGCAGCACACATTAGTAGAGTGTCTGACCAAGGAGATGATGAACTTTGAGTCGGTCGAATCCAAGGCACAGTATTCATTAACGTTGCTTCAAGAACGCCGAATAGCTCTAATATCCGCAGCAGTCACTGGCAAAATCGATGTGCGTGGTTGGGTTAAACCAGCAGAAGCAACAGCGAGTGATGCGGCATGAACTTAGCGTTAATCTTCCCGATAACGGCGGTAAGTTGTTATGCTGACCCAATGAATGTCAGCGGGAGATTCCATGTCGTCAATTAACGCAGCATTAGTGGCACTTGCTAAGCGCCAAGCAGACATTGCCGTTCTGTGGCTCTACGGCTCACGAGCCAAAGGCAACGCCAGCAAGCAAAGTGATTGGGATTTGGCGGTGGCGTTTAATCCGGTGAAACTGGCAGATTCACTCGATAACCGCTTGCGGGCCGAGCTGCTGGCACTCGATTGGCAACGGCAACTTGGTTTGCCTGAAGGTAAGTTATCGCTGGTGGACATTAATCTGGCGCCTATTCCACTGGCGTTTGAAATCATCAACGCTAACCAGGTGATCTACTGCCGTGATGACGGACGCCGTTTGCAGGAAGAAGCCCGAATTATGTCAAAGATGGAGCTGGACTATCTCCAAGCTGCAAACGCCGTTCATCCATCTTCTGCTGCAAGCCAAGCTAACCATGGTCTCAATGCTAAAGGCTCTCTCAAACAAGGAACTAGCGAATAATGTCTGACAACGCTTATATCACCTCATTGCGACAGAGCCTTAGTCGCTACCAAGCGGAATTATCTGAGATTAAGAGCTTACTCGGTGAACGGGCTTTATCTAACCTAGAGTATCGAGCGGCAGAACGAACGCTGCAGGTATCGATAGAAGCGTGTATTGGGATAGCCAAGCACTGGGCGAAAGCGTTGGCGGGACACAGCCCACAAGATGCCTATCAAGCATTCGAGATCCTCTGTCAACGTGGTCAGCAACCCGTGGATGGCCTAACCGGCTGGCGTAAAGTAATAGGACTGAGAAACGCTCTGGTGCATGACTACTTGAACATTGACCCAGAGATTATACGTAGCGTGATCGCCCAAAGCTATACCGACCAGTTATTTACCTTTGCCGAACAAGGCCTCAATTGGCTGGCACAGCAGGAGAGTTAATCATCCATGAGCATGGAAGCAAAAGCCCGCGAGAAGGCATTTCAAGATCACATCGTTAAGCAGTTAGCCCAGCAAGGTTGGCTCGTTGGGGATTCTGCCCACTATGACAAACAGCGTGCTATCTATCCCGAGGACCTGTTGGACTATCTGCAACAAAGCCAACCTGACGCTTGGAGTAAGTTCGCCAAGATTTATCCGCAAGATACCAATGAGCATCTGTTTAACGCGGTAGTCAGGCACTTAGACCATAGCGACAAAGGGACGCTGTGGCTACTGCGAAATCATCTGGAAGATCGTGGTGCGAGACTGAGACTGGCGACCTTTAAGCCTGATCACGGTCTAAACCCTGAGCTAATGGCTCGTTATCAAGCTAACCGTTTACGTGTGGTACCTGAGTTGGTGTATAGCCCAAATGGTTACGATGGTCGTTTAGACTTGACGCTGTTCTTGAATGGTTTGCCAGTGGCAACATTGGAGCTGAAGTCTTGCTTTAAGCAAAGTCTTGAGAACGCCAAACAGCAGTATCGTAAAGATCGCCCCGTTAAGACCAGCACTAAGGATGAGCCATTACTTAAGTTTCGCCGTGGTGCGTTAGTGCATTTTGCTGTGAATCAGTTTGAAGTCGCAATGACCACCAAATTGGCCGGTGATAGTACCTTCTTTTTGCCATTTAACCGCGGTACGGCAGCCGGTGGGGCGGGTAATGATATTCCTGCAGCGGGTGAAGGCTTTGCAACTGAGTATTTGTGGGATGAAATATTTTCACCTGATAACTGGCTGAGAATTCTTGGGCGTTACATCCACCTTGAAGTGAAACGTGATGAAGATGCTCTTGGGCGAATCGTTAAAAAAGAGACCATGATCTTTCCGCGTTATCACCAGTGGCATGTGGTGCAAAAGCTACTCAACACAGTGCAACAAGAAGGCACTGGACATAAGTATCTTATTCAGCACTCTGCAGGTTCAGGCAAGTCCAACTCAATAGCCTGGTTAACCCATCAATTGGCGTCGTTGTATCAAGCTAACGGCAATAAATTCTTTAAGTCGGTGATTGTGATTACCGACCGCACAGTGCTTGATAGCCAACTGCAGGAAACTATCTCACAGTTTGAACATGCTGAAGGCGTGATCAGTAGCATCAACCGTGATGAAGGTGAGGGCAGCAAATCGTCGCAACTTGCCGCGTCACTCGCCAGCGGTACGCCAATTATTGTGGTCACCATTCAGACGTTCCCACATGTGCTCAAAGCAATTCAAGAAACTACGAGCCTCAAGGACAACACCTTTGCCGTGATTGCTGATGAAGCTCATTCGAGCCAAAGCGGTAGCACCGCCAGACAATTGCGGGAAGTGTTGATGGCGGAACAGCTTGATGAGAATGACGAGCTGAGTGCTGAAGACGTAATGAACATGACGCTCGCAGCTCGCGGCGGTAGCAATAACATCAGCTACTTTGCCTTTACGGCGACGCCAAAGGGCAAAACGTTGGAGCTGTTTGGTCGGCCTGAAAACCCTATGATGCCGCTGAGTGATAACAACAAACCTAAAGCATTTGATGTTTACAGCATGCGGCAGGCCATTGAGGAAGGCTTTATCCTCGATGTACTGCGGAACTACACCAGCTACAGCTTGGCCTATCGCATGGCCATGGCCAACGGTGACGCCGAGCAGGAAGTGGACAGCAAGAAAGCCAAAAAGGTGCTTAATCGTTGGGTGCGATTGCATCCTCATAACGTTGGTCAGAAAGTGCAGGTGATTGTGGAGCACTTCAGAGCCAACGTGGCTCAGCTACTCAACCAGCAAGCAAAAGCGATGGTGGTCACCAGCAGCCGCTTGGAAGCGGTGAAGTATAAGCTGGCGTTTGATAAGTATGTTAGAGAACAGGGCTATCATCATATTCATGCCATGGTGGCGTTTTCGGGCGAAGTGGTTGACCCCGATACCAGCGTTGGACATACCGAACGTAGCATGAACCCTGACTTGAATGGTCAGGACATGCGAAAGGCATTTGATACCGACAGCTACCAGTTGATGCTGGTGGCCAATAAGTTTCAAACAGGGTTTGACCAACCGAAACTGTGTGCCATGTACGTGGATAAAAAGCTGACTGGCGTAGATTGCATTCAGACGCTGTCACGGCTTAACCGCACTTATCCAGGTAAAGACCGTACCTTTGTACTGGACTTCGTCAATGATCCGCAAGATGTACTGACCGAGTTCCAGAAGTACTACGAGATTGCTGAGCTCGAGACTGTGTCTGACCCTAACTTGGTGTATGACTTGAAGCACAAGCTGGTGAACGAAAACATCTTCCTTTGGAGTGAAGTTGAAGCTTTTGCCGAGTGTTACTTTGACCCCAAACGGGGCACCGATTACATGCTGCACTACTTGGCACCGGCACGAGATCGATTCCGTAAACGCTATCAGTTAGCTATCGATGCCCTAAGAGCTGCCAAACAGCAGCTCAAGCTGATTAAGCAAACGGGGACTGACGTTGATAAGGCGAACGCAGAAAAACGTGTGACAGAGGCCGAGGAAGCCAAAAACCAAATGGTGATGTTCAAGAAAGACTTGAACAGCTACATTCGTTTCTATGAGTTTGCCTCGCAAATCACGCCGTTTGATGCGGCAGATTTAGAACAGCTAAGCACCTTTGCTAAGCACCTGTTGCCGCTGCTGCGGGAAGAGGAACTCGATGATGATGACATCGACCTTGATGGATTAGTGCTGAGCCATTACAAGCTGAAAGAGAAACGCACCCAAGACCTTGAACTGCGTGAAGGTCAGGGCGAAGGCTTAGATGGGATCACAGGACTTGGCTCGGCGAAACCTAAGCACGATAAAAAAGACTTTCTCTCGGAAATTCTGGCGAAGCTCAATGACCTGTTCGGCGAAGACGTCACCGACGGCGATAAGCTGGATTGGTTGCATGGTATGGCCACGAAGATTTCCGAAAATGAGATCGTTATGGCGCAGATCAAGAACAACGATCGCAAGTCGATCATGCAAGGGGATTTCCCTGGAGCTGCTGACCAAGCAGTTATAGAGCGAATGGACACCCAGAACAGTATGTCGATGGACTATCTTTCTCGCCCAGAAGCCGCCAAAGCAATACAGAACATCCTGCTGGATATTTTGCTGAAAGGCTTTGGTAAAGAGCTGCGGGGGTAAACTCACAAATGTTTCGAGGAGGTGTTTGATGGCTACATCATCTTTTAGCCGAGCGTTTGTCGTCGATGACGCCGATGTAATTGCTCATCTCAAGCTGGATTTGGCTTCAACTTAGCGATCTCCGAGGAAGGCTGACCGCATCCGTGACGATGTGGAACATGGACTAGCGTTGCTGAAGCGGAGATTCCAACTTAAAGGTAGCTATGATGAAGGCACTACAACGTAACAAATTTAAGGAGCACGTAATTGACTCATGAGTTAAACAGAGAAAGTTATGTTGAGGAAATTTCACCCTTAGCCAATTTTGTACGCAATGCGTCTTACCAAGAAAAGCTGGCCGTGTTCACACAAGCCCTAAGAACTGCAGCAAAAGAGCAGCAAAAAGTAATAGAGCAAGCTGCGGCCATGCGGTAGTTGCTGATTCGGTTTCGCTAAGGTAGCCCAAAGGCTACCTTTTCTATTTCAAGCGGATGAAGTTATCTATCAGGGTAATCGCCATACCAGTAGTTCACAGCTAACCACTCGCCAAACTGTTGGAAATGCATCAGTAATCTGACGATCCAGTGCATATAGGGCAGGTGTTGCTTTGGATGTGTTGCGTAGAGTTTCCCATCTTTGCTTAACAAGATTGACTCGGGGATGAATCCTTTATCAATCAGAAACGCTTTAATGGCTTCTGGCTCTCTGAATAGTCCTGTTCCCATCACCATTTCACCTTGTAAGTGCATCATCTTTTGGTCGGTCCCATTTTTATCGGGAACAATTTCCACGGTGAAGAACGGAAGCTCATTTTTATAGGCTTCATAGTACTGATGGTCTCGCAAATGCTGCGAAAAACGACCATCAACGAGTAATGCGGGATAAGATAATGCGACTTCTGCATTCATGAGTTTTCTCCAGATAGTGTTTTGGTAGGGGCAGGATTTGTCACTACCGTTATTTCTATTTTAATCGGATCAAGTTGGCCTCAACTTGCTTATACCATCAATTTTCCCTACGACATTTGGCATAAGAAACCTGAAGTAAATCAACACTTAGGATTCTTATATGTCAGAACTATCAAACCCAGCTTTTGACGGCGTTAAGTCAGAGGCTCTGGTCATCAGAGAGGCATTAGCGATACTCGATGCCCGCTACCAGAATCGACAACACCCCACAGAGGTTTTCACCTCGCCAGACTTAGTCAGAGATTACTTGCGGCTTCGTATGAGTGGCTATGAGCGTGAGGTCTTTGCCGTGCTTCTACTTGATAGCCAACATCGGTTGCTGAGCTATGAGGAGCTGTTCTTTGGCACTATAGACGCCGCATCTGTCTATCCAAGGGAAGTCGTCAAACTGGTGCTCGCTAAGAACGCTGCAGCGGTGATCTTTGCCCATAACCATCCATCGGGTTATGCGGAGCCATCGGACGCCGATAGACGCATCACAGAGCGATTAAAGACAGCCTTAGCGACGATTGATGTGTCGACGCTAGACCATCTAGTCGTGGGGCATCTTGATGTGGTGTCTTTCGCAGAAAGGGGCTGGCTATGAGCGAAGAGAAAGCTATCGCTATCGCCATTGATGCGATGTCTGCCAGACGCTGGTTGCCAGTGACGAGAATGCTGGTGGGCAAGCTGGAGGCTCTGCTGGCGGCGAATATACCTGCAGAGCAACCGGCAGGAGTCACATTGAATTTCCGTGACCCTAGCTATTCAGCTGAATCAGGTGGATTTCATCCTGTGGAAATTCGGCTGCAGCCAACAGCTAAAGATGGACCTTGGCGACTTAGCTATATCACCGACTTCGCCTTCTTTGGCCGACCTTATCCTGAGCTGGAAAAGGATATCGACTTCAACTTCGCCACCGGTGAAGGGTATCAGGCATTTGTCGGTTATTACCCGCTGAGAAACTTCAGCGGCATATACCGAATGTGGGAAGGCAACTTCCGCAGCTATCTCAACAGCAACATCTTCCGGATAACCATTACCTGGGATTAATTCATCACTGCTCGTCATAGTCACACTGCAGCATTGCGGTGGGTACTGTGCTGGGCGTTTACCAGTAAGTAAGGAGAACCATCATCAACGAACTCATGAAGCAGGTCGCTAAAGCTGCATTACTGACCATAGTGCCCATTCTGATCCAGGCGTTTGCCGACCGATATCTCTCGGACGAAGAACCTTGGGTTAACCAACCACCAAACCATGATTTGGACGAAGAGGGCGATGGAACGGAAATTTCCTAAGCCCTGACTGTTCAAGTCAATAGACCAAGCCCATGTGACATAGTGATAACGGACGCTAAGACCGTGTCACATGGGTCCCTTTCCGACTTTTGACACGTTTGGTCAGTGAACCTAGACCCTATTGACCAACTAAGGAGAGCCAATATGGCAACCATTGGATATGCTCGAGTATCAACCACAGGACAAAGCCTAGATGCCCAGCTCGCCGCCCTGAGCACATGCGATAAGGTATTTCAGGAGAAAGTCAGCGGTGCTAAGGATGACCGCTCGCAGCTCAAGCTTATGCTAGAGTTTGTGCGTGAAGGTGATTCAGTCGTCGTTACCAAGCTAGACCGACTGGCAAGGAATACCCGCCACCTACTAGAAATTGCTGAGTTCCTAGCCACTAAGAAAGTCACATTGAAAATCCAGAACCTTGGGATTGATACAGGAACACCGACAGGAAAGTTGATGCTAACGATGGTCGGTGCTATCGCAACTTTTGAGCGAGAACTGATGCTGGAACGGCAAGCAGAAGGGATTGCTATAGCCAAGTCCAAAGGGAAATATAAGGGCAGGGCTCCGACAGCGATGTTTAAAAAGGATGAGGTTAGAGTACTTATTGCTCAGCAAGTGCATAAGACGGAAATAGCCAAGCGGCTTGGAATTTCACTTTCTAGTGTTCAGCGAATCGCAAAACAGCAATCCTAGGGTTGCTTTTTGGCAACAATAAAATAACTTGATTATCAATCACGGATAACTAGAGATTTACATAATGAATTTCGAGAATACTTGGCAAATGATTCTGAGGTTTTTAGCTCTTTGGGTGGTTGTAGTAGTTTTTGCCGAAGTATTTTGGATTCTATATCTTCTAATCGAATGGTTTTCCACTCCGACAGTGGAGAAGTGTAGCTCAATTGCTTTTAAGGAAACTCTACTATTGGGAGAGGTTATGTACGACTGTGAGTATGGTCTGAAGTCTTTTCTTTTCGATCATGTGGGCGTATTAGGAGGAGCATGGGCATTTCTTGCTTATCCAGTATTAAGGATTTTAATTTGGTCTTTTAAAGTGACGTTTAAATTTAAAAGAAAGTTAACCTGTTGAAGCAGTCATTTTGGTCATAGGATGTCTACTGAACGAGGTCCACTCCATGTTCAACGCATTTCAGCCCAGCGAACCTAGATGAGTGTAATGATCTAATATGCTGAAATCCTCTTCCACTCTTCTATCCATCATCCCTGAGGGTGAACTGGACATAACTAAAAATCATTCTATAAACATAATCACCCGTTATCGATAGTGATTTTTTGTAGTTAGTTCTTGAACTTATAGAGCAAAATCGTGTAGCCTTCCTTGCTAAACAGACCAAATAACAAGCAGTGAGGATACATTTTGTACAAAGGAACTCATGGCACATGTCGATCTTGGGGGGACGACATTTGTAAAGAAGGGTTCAACGTATCCGACCCCGGTCGAGCTGGACCGGGTTGTTATTTTTGGCGCTATGTTCAAGATTCAACATACGCAAATTTTATGGCTTTTCGATGGTGGCAGAGCGAGTCAAGGAAAGGCAACTACGCTAAAGCTGCGAGAAATGCTGACGGAAAAAAATGTGCGATTATAAAATCCAGTTTTCAAGTAGAAGATGCAGAAGTCTTGGATATAAGTCACGGAGAACTGAAAGAACATGTCAGAGGTTTAGTCAAGTCATCATTGATTTGGATATCCGATAATGGATTACCTGAAGATATGACAGAAGAGGACGTTATTTCCTCAGTCTTTCAGTCCTATGTTGATGAAATTGGTGAAGAAGAAAGTATCGCATACAAGTTAGTTATTGCTGATTTGGCAGTACCCAAAGGGGCCGGAGGGAAAATTGGCTTATACTTTGGGGCATCAGTAGAGTCAATAGTTGTTCTTGATCCATCATGCATTACAATAGATGGGTACGAGGAGATTGAAAGTTATGAGTACATCTAGAATTGAAGCATCCAAAACAGTTATCGCTAGAATTCAATCAATGTCTAGTGAAGCTTTTTTGGCGATGCTAAAAGAGAAAAAATCAGGAAATTTTGCAACGGCGATCAGAGAAATTGTTGAATTCTCTGATCAAGAGCATGACCTGTGTTTTTATTCTCAAACTGTAGAACCTATTGAAATATATACAACTTTTGAATGTATACATGACGGATATTCTTTGTCTCACAATGGACTTAGTCCTTTCGAAGATGTTCGGGATTTTCAGTCTGCAAATGAGCCTTTAGCTGCATGAATTCAGAACATAAACTTCACCCAATTCAAATAGATGGAATCAAGATAAAAGAGTTGTTCATTAGAAATAACTCAAGTAGTGGTACTGTTGAAGCTCGGGAAGGAAAATTTAAATTCAAAGTTGCCCATGGGAAATTCGATGTTGAATTATCTTCAGTAAATGTAGCGTTAATTATTGAGATGGGAACACCTGAACTTCCTGAAGCCAAAAGTGAAGAACCTCTTGATCTTAGAGTACATATTCTGGCTAAGTTCAGCGTTGATAAGGAGCAATTTCCTATAGATAAAATAGAGCATTGGGCTGAATACAATGCCCCTATGATCTTGTACCCATACGCTAGAGAACATGTATACTCATTAAGTGGTCGAGTACTTGATACACCGATACTACTTCCATTACTTCAAGTGCCTACATTGAAGATTTAAGTGGTACAAAATCGTAGTACAATAGCTGAAAATTAAGGTGCATAACCTACTGAATTCTAATAGGTTCATGAAATTTATGATGATTCGAGGGTTCGACTCCCTCCTTCACCGCCATATTTAATAGACGGGAATCAGTAGCTTACTGGTTCCCGTTTTGTTTTTTATTGCGCCAACTAATTCATTTCCCCCACAGTGCACAAATGTGACTAATGGATTGCTCGTTCTACATTTTCTTCAATACGAAGCATTGGCTTTTCGCTAATGAATATTCATATCCCAAAGTGTTCACAGAATTTGTTGAGAGGACTGTCGCGGTTACCCACACAGTGGTATAAGTGTCTTCGATTATTGCCCAGAATTCAGCAACTGCACAGGTACCAAACATGATTTTCTCTCAGATAAGCCAGGCCCCGGCAGACCCCATCTTAGGTCTTACTGATGCGTTTAAGAAAGATCCTCGTCAAGACAAAGTTAACCTCGGTGTTGGGGTATACAAAGACGAGTCGGGTCAAACGCCCGTATTGAAATCCGTGAAGTTGGCAGAAGCAAAAATGCTAGAAACGGAAACCTCCAAAACCTATTTAGGTATCGAAGGTGTTCAGCTCTATAACAAGGTCGTTCAGGAATTGCTGTTTGGCGCTGACAGCAAGATAGTGAAAGAAGGATTGGCCGCTACTGCACAGGCTCCAGGTGGTACCGGTTCTCTCAGAGTTGCCGCTGAATTTGTGGTTAATAACACTGCAAGTAAAACTATTTGGGTCAGCAAACCTACTTGGGCCAATCATCAAAATATTTTCAGCGCTGCAGGGCTTAGCATTAAAGAATATGGCTACTACGATGCTGCAACTCAGTCATTGAATTTTGATGCAATGATGGCTGATCTGCAAAGCGCAGAAGCCGGTGAGTTGGTGTTGCTACATGGTTGCTGCCACAACCCAAGCGGGATCGATTTATCAGCGGAGCAGTGGGCTGTTGTTGCGGATCTTTGTTTATCCAAGCAATTATTACCTTTGTTCGACTTTGCCTATCAAGGGTTCGGTGATGGCATAGAAGAAGATGCACAAGGTCTGCGCACCGTTGCCGCCGTCGTGCCTGAACTTATCGTCGCGAACTCATTTTCTAAAAATTTCGGTCTTTATAACGAGCGTATTGGCGCAGTAACCGTTGTTGCTCAAGACGCTGCAACCGTACAAAAGGCATTCAGCCAAGTCAAACGTACTATTCGTGCCAATTACTCAAATCCACCGGCACATGGTGGGTTAATTGTTAGCACCGTACTTTCCGACCCAGAGTTAAAGGCGTTATGGGTGAATGAAGTTACCGGCATGCGGCAACGCATTGCAGAAATGCGGCAGCTGTTCGTTGATACCTTAAAGGCTGAAGGGGTTGAACAAGATTTCAGTTTCATCTGTGGTCAAAAAGGGATGTTTAGTTTTTCTGGCCTCAATAAAGCTCAAGTGGAAAGACTTCGGGAAGAATTTGGTATCTATATCGTCGGTTCTGGCCGCATCAGTGTCGCCGGTATGACGAAGAGCAATATTCCGGTTATCTGTAAAGCAATTGCCAAAGTATTGTAATTAAATCCAATTCAATATGTTAAAGGACGGTATATGCCGTCCTTTTTTAATGTTTAAAAAGCCACCAAAGTGACGCTAAATTTTGTGAAACCGTATGCCTGTTTTATAATCAGCCCGAATTCATTGAGAGGAATCCCTCAAAGGAGGCTGTTTGAGAACAGGTAGATTAGGTTCGTCCATGTTAGCGATGACGGTGGTGATCCTTGCCGTTATAGCACTTAGGGTCATCTTTATCCCCATTGCAAACCAAACTGATAGTAGTACGCCACTGATTAAAAAAAATCGGTTGGGCGTAAACTTTATTCCGGACTTTAGTTCCTTTGACGATGTCAGTGCAAAAAAGCAGGCATTTTTTGATTTTTTACGTCCTTCAGTCAAAAAGCAAAACCGCATTATTGCTGAAGAGAGACGTTTTCTGTTGCAGGTGCAAAATCACCTAAAAAACAATGTCACACTTGATGATGCTGAGGTATATCGAGTGCACCAACTGGCAGACAAATATGAATATGCAATTCGTAATATAGATGCTGCTAGTTTGAGAAGTTTACTTAGACGGGTTGATGTGATCCCCGAGTCCATGGTGTTGATCCAGGCTGCAAATGAATCTGGGTGGGGAGCTTCTCGTTTTGCCAAAGAAGGATTTAACTTTTTTGGTCAGTGGTGCTTTAAAGAAGGCTGTGGCTTAGTGCCACAATCCCGCGGCCAAGGGCAAGTTCATGAGGTCGCGGTATTCAGTAGTGTTGAAGACTCTGTAGCTTCCTATATGCGAAATTTGAATTCCAATGCGGCTTATGGCTTGTTCCGATCTATCAGAGCGGATTTACGAGCACAAAAGGAACCACTAAGTGCTGAAAAGCTGGTCTACGGTTTGGTCAATTATTCCGAACGCCAAGATGACTATATTGACGAATTGCTGGATATGCTGAGACACAATCAGGAATATTTGGATGATAATCAAATTGTGGCTTCCGCAGCATGATTGGTATCAGATAAAAAACCGGCTTTGGCCGGTTTTTTATCTGGGTTGTAACTCTATTTCTGGGCGTCTAGATAGCGTTCAGCGTCAAGTGCTGCCATGCAACCCGTACCCGCTGATGTAATTGCCTGACGGTAATATTGATCCATAACGTCACCAGCCGCAAACACACCTGGGATACTGGTCTGTGTTGCATTGCCATTTATTCCACTGTTCACTTTCAGATAGCCGTGGTTCATCTCTAGTTGTCCCTCGAAAATCGAAGTATTGGGACTATGGCCAATAGCAACAAAAACACCCGCGACCTCTAGATTACTCACAGAGCCATCTTTAACGTTTTTCAATTTAACGCCAGTAACACCCATTTCATCGCCAACAACTTCATCAAGGGTGCTGTCTAAGTGCAATACAATGTTACCGTTTGCCACTTTGTCCATCATGCGGTCAATCAGGATCTTTTCAGAGCGGAAACTATCGCGACGATGAATAACATGAACTTCAGCAGCAATATTGGACAAATACAGCGCTTCTTCAACGGCTGTATTACCACCACCGATGACTGCAACCTTTTGGTTACGATAGAAGAAACCATCACAGGTAGCACAGGCTGATACACCTCGGCCCTTAAATGCGTCTTCTGAAGGTAGCCCCAGGTAACGTGCAGAAGCCCCGGTAGCAATGATTAGCGCATCACAGGTATATTCGGCGTTATCACCAATCAAGCGGAAAGGTCGTTGTTGCAGATCCACCGAATTGATATGGTCAAAGACAATTTCAGTGTTGAATTTCTCGGCATGCTTTTGCATACGTTCCATCAATAACGGACCGGTAAGATCATCGGCATCACCCGGCCAGTTTTCAACTTCAGTCGTTGTTGTTAACTGACCACCTTGTTGCATCCCAGTAATCATCACAGGCTTCAGGTTGGCACGAGCAGCGTAAACCGCAGCGGTGTATCCGGCTGGACCGGAACCCAGAATAAGCAGATGACAATGTTTAGCTTGGCTCATATATTTCTCCATGCCTTTTAAAAATTGTCAGCGATTGTAGGTAATTTGACGAGAGTGGTAAAGCATCCTTCCCTGAATATTCAAGATTGCCTCAATCGAAAAAAAGGAGCCAGCAGGCTCCTTAATAAGGTTATTTCGAGACTGCCTGACTATTGTAACAGGCTGGCAGGCGCAGTGTATTCCAAACCATGAGATTCAGAGACTTCTTTACAAGTCAGCTTACCATGCATCACGTTGAGGCCAGCTAATAAGTGCTTGTCATCCAGCAGGGCTTCCTTATAGCCCATTCTCGCCAATTTGAGAATGTAGGGCAGGGTGGCATTATTCAGTGCAAATGTTGAGGTTCTGGCTACCGCACCAGGCATGTTGGCAACACAATAATGCACAACATCATCGACAATGTAGGTAGGATCCTGATGCGTGGTTGCATGCGAAGTTTCAACACAACCACCTTGGTCAATGGCCACGTCAACGATGGCACTACCAGGTTTCATATTTTTAACCATTTCTTTGGTAACCAATTTTGGTGTTTGGGCGCCGGGAATTAACACGCCACCAATAACCAAATCAGCTTCCAGAACATGGCGTTCAATAGCGTCTGCTGTGGAGTATACAGCTTTCACCGCAGAGCCAAATTGCATGTTAAGGCGACGCAATGCGTCAACTGAACGATCCAATACAACCACGTCAGCACCCATACCCACAGCGATCTGTGCAGCATTAGTTCCTACCATACCGCCACCGATAATCACGACTTTGGCAGGTTCTACACCAGGTACCCCCCCCAAAAGCATGCCTCGGCCGCCATGTGATTTTTCAAGCGCCATCGCGCCAGCTTGAATGGACATGCGGCCTGCAACTTCAGACATCGGTGCCAGCAATGGTAGACCACCTTTGGCATCAGTCACTGTTTCATAGGCGATGCATACAGCACCACTCTTTAATAGATCCTGAGTCTGTGCGAGATCTGGTGCTAAATGCAGATATGTGAACAGGATTTGGTCATGACGCAACATTGCCCGTTCAACGGCTAAAGGTTCTTTTACTTTGACAATCATTTCAGCGATGGCAAATACCTCTGCGGCAGTGTCCAGGATGGCAGCACCAGCAGCTGTATAGTCATCGTTACTAAACCCAATGCCGAGACCCGCATTTGTTTCAACGTAGACTTCATGACCTTGCATCGTCAGTTCGCGTACGGAGGACGGTACCATGCCAACACGGTATTCATGGTTTTTTATCTCTTTTGGAACACCAATCTTCATTTTTGAGCCTCAACATAAATTTTTCCCGAATACGGGCGTAGGATATTTGTTATAATTGCTTACCTGCTATTAAATAGTCAGGAATATCTAGTATAGACTGGCTTGTGCAGTTTATGCTGCTAAACTTTTAACATACGCAACATAAAAAACTGTTTTAGAAATAAAACAAGGTTAAAAAAATGGCTGATAATAAAAAAATATCCATCAAAGATCTCGATCGTATTGATCGTAACATATTAGTAGAACTTCAGAACGATGGCCGCATTTCTAACGTAGAATTATCCAAACGCGTAGGGCTTAGTCCAACCCCTTGTCTTGAGAGGGTTAAAAGACTTGAAAAACAAGGTTTTATAAATGGATATACGGCGCTTGTGAACCCCCATTATTTGGACGCATCACTGTTGATTTTTGTTGAAATCACATTGACCCGTGATACCCCTGAGGTGTTCGATAAGTTCAATCGTGCAGTACAATTATTGGACGATATTCAGGAATGTCATCTGGTATCCGGTGATTTTGACTATTTGTTAAAAACACGAGTATCGGATATGTCGGCATATCGCAAGTTATTGGGGGAAACGCTACTAAAATTGCCATCTGTATCCGATACCAGGACGTATGTGGTAATGGAGGAAGTTAAGCATACCAACCGCATCGCAATTAACGGATGAAGATAATAGAAAAAGCCGGGGCAACCCGGTTTTTTTACCCGTCAAACCGAACCGTAGCTTTTTGCTTAATAGTTGCTGTACCAAAGTGTTATCGACTCCCGCTTATCTTGTTGACGACACTGCACATTTAAGCAGTTTCTGGTATCTTATTTGCCATTCACATATGTAACGATGGATGTTTAACTTGTCTCAGGGAAAAAGCATCAGGACACTCAGCGGCTTACAACGATTGCAGGAAGGAGGACTCATCCTATGCTGCATGATGGCTGTGTATGTGTTATTAGCCCTCAGCAGTTTCAGCCCGAGCGATCCAGGCTGGAGCCAGACTAATTTTCAAGGCACGGTAACGAATCTCACTGGCAAAGTCGGCGCGTGGGTTGCCGACATTCTTTTTTATTTCTTTGGTTATACCGCGTTTATTCTGCCGATCGTCATTGCCGCTACCGGATGGTTATTGTTTAAACGGGCACACCGCTTAAGTGATGTTGACTACTTTTCAGTCGGGTTACGATTGGTCGGCTTTATTCTGATGCTACTTAGCATGGCGGCTCTCGTCAGCATGAATGCCAACGATATCTATGAGTTTTCTGCCGGCGGCGTGGCTGGCGATGTCATTTGGCAAGGAATGCTGCCTTACTTCAATCAATTGGGTACTACGTTACTGTTACTTTGCTTCGTCGGCGCGGGCTTTACACTAATGACGGGCATCAGCTGGATTACCATTGCTGAAATGCTGGGCCTCGGCACCTTGTGGTTTCTTAAAAAAGTTTGGCATTTACCGAAATTATTCCAGCGTCCCACTGAGACGGCAGACACTCAGGGATTTATGTCGGTAGTGGATAAATATCGGCAGCGGCGCCAGCAAGAAACCGCTGATGTTAGCGATGTCGATGACGCTGAAGATAATGACGATGAACCTTATACCGAACCGAAAAAGTTATTATCGCGTTTTCGTAGAAAGACTCAGCCGGATGTTATTGCGGAAGACGCCAGTGATCGGGTGGAACCGGTGATTCATTTTGTTGAGCATAATCAGGATGACGAAGAGGATATTTTCACCACAGAAGCGCCCGCTAATGACAATGCGAGTGTGGTTCAGGCAAAACGTCAGAAGCTCAAATACCAGGGCGCAAGAGTAGAAAATGGCATTATCATATTACCAGGGCAAGAAAGTGGTGCGCCTAGTCGTCCTTTGGAACCGCTACCAAGTATCGCTTTGTTGAATGTGCCCGACCGCAAAAAAAATCCCATTTCAGAGGATGAACTGCAGCAGGTTGCGCGACTGGTAGAAGTAAAACTCGCCGATTTTAATATTGAAGCAAAGGTTGTGGGCGTTTTTCCCGGACCAGTGATTACCCGTTTTGAATTAGAGTTGGCTCCCGGGATCAAGGCATCGAAAATCTCCAACCTTTCAAAAGATTTGGCTCGATCGTTGTTAGCCGAAAGTGTTCGCGTTGTTGAGGTGATACCTGGAAAAGCCTATGTCGGTCTCGAACTGCCCAACAAATTCCGTGAAACGGTTTTCTTACGCGACGTACTCGATTCTCAGGCGTTTAAAGACAATAAATCTACGCTCTCTATGGTACTGGGACAGGACATTGCTGGGGAACCTGTCGTCGTTGATTTGGCTAAGATGCCCCATCTGCTAGTCGCGGGTACTACCGGTTCAGGTAAGTCCGTTGGTGTTAACGTCATGATTACCAGCTTGCTGTATAAGTCTGGGCCCGACGACGTCCGTTTTATTATGATTGACCCCAAAATGCTGGAGCTTTCAGTTTACGAAGGCATTCCACATCTGTTGTGTGAAGTCGTGACCGACATGAAAGAAGCCGCTAATGCCTTACGTTGGTGTGTTGGCGAAATGGAACGACGCTACAAATTGATGTCGGCAGTAGGTGTACGTAACTTAAAAGGTTATAACGCCAAAGTGGCTGACGCTAAGGCCGCAGGCGAACCGCTGCTTGATCCGCTATGGCGCGAAGGGCAGAGCATGGAAGATGCGCCAAGTGAGTTAGACAAGCTACCGTCAATTGTCGTCGTCGTGGATGAATTTGCCGACATGATGATGATTGTTGGTAAAAAGGTGGAAGAGCTTATCGCTCGTATCGCGCAAAAAGCCCGTGCTGCAGGTATCCATCTGATCCTGGCTACACAACGACCTTCTGTCGATGTGATTACCGGTCTGATCAAGGCCAATATTCCGACGCGAATCGCCTTTCAGGTGTCTTCGCGGATTGATTCACGCACCATCTTAGATCAGCAAGGGGCCGAAACCCTACTAGGGATGGGGGATATGTTGTATCTGCCTCCAGGCACTGGCGTGCCAATTCGTGTCCATGGCGCATTTATCGGAGATGATGAAGTCCACAATGTCGTTGCTGACTGGCATGCTCGTGGTAAGCCACAGTATATTGAGGATATTCTTCAAGGTTCCAGCGACGGCGAGCAGGTATTACTGCCAGGTGAAGCGCCGGAAGGTGGTGACGAAGAATTTGATGAACTTTATGACGAAGCGGTTGCGTTTGTTACCGAAACCCGTCGTGGGTCTATCTCCAGCGTCCAACGTAAATTCAAGATAGGTTATAACCGCGCGGCCCGAATTATTGAGCAGATGGAGATGCAGGGCGTTGTCAGCGCTCAAGGGCATAATGGTAATCGTGAAGTTCTTGCTCCGCCATCGCCAAGATAACCGCATTTAAGAGGTATTGATGAAAATATTATTACTGTCTGCATTGCTGTTGAGTTGTATGCAGGCATATGCACAGACACCAGAGCAAGCTTTAAAGGCTAAATTGGATGCAAATCCTGCAATTAGGGCTGATTTTTCGCAAACAGTGACTGATATCAACGGCAAGCAAATTCAGTCCGGTACCGGAACTCTCGCGTTGGCGCAGCCTAATCGCTTTTATTGGCATCTGACCGCACCTGACGAATCTTTGATTGTCGCGGATGGCAAAGATGTCTGGATCTATAACCCCTTTGCTGAAGAGGTCAGTGTATTGGGACTTAAAGATGCCATCGCTGCATCGCCCATCACTTTACTGGTACACCGAGACAAATCAACCTGGTCAAAATTTACCATCCGTGAAAAAGATCAGTGCTTTAATATCATCCCTAAAACAGCAGACACCGGTGTACAACAGGTGCAAGTCTGTTTTAACGGCAATAAGCTGGCCAGTCTCAGCCTCGATGATACCCAAGGAAACAAGAGTCATTTTGCGCTGTCAGCACAATTACCTTTGGCAAAAGAAGATAATGAGATGTTTTCGTTTACGCCGCCAGATGGTGTTTCCGTTGATGATCAGCGTCCTCATGACGGACAATAATTTATGTCCAGCCTGAGCTTTGATTTTGCTCCAGATTTTCGGCCATTGGCGGCAAGAATGCGGCCAATTACCTTGGCAGAATATATCGGTCAAAAACATCTGTTAGGGGTAGGCCAACCTTTACGGAAAGCGCTTGAAGCAGGCAAGGCCCACTCTATGATGTTTTGGGGACCGCCAGGTACTGGGAAAACAACGCTGGCAGAATTAATCGCACATTATGCCAATGCGCATGTCGAAAGAATTTCTGCCGTGTCCTCAGGTGTAAAGGAGATACGAGCAGCGATTGAGCATGCTCAAAATGTTGCACAATCGCGTGGGCAGCGCACCTTGTTGTTTGTTGATGAAGTACATCGCTTCAACAAAAGTCAGCAGGATGCCTTTTTACCTTTTATTGAGGATGGTACGGTAATTTTTGTCGGGGCGACAACCGAAAATCCCTCGTTTGAGATTAACAACGCCTTGTTATCTCGCGTAAGGGTTTATCTCATCAATAAGTTGGCAGAATCTGAAATCGCAGAGTTAGTCCAACGAGCGCTACAGGATAACGAGCGAGGGCTTGGCAAACGCCAATTAAAGATGCCTGAACGGGTGTTGTCACAGTTGGCAAATGTTGCTGATGGCGATGGTCGTAAGGCGTTGAATCTGCTGGAGCTGATGAGCGATATGCTGGCAGATGGGCAGGAATTTTCAGAAGAACTACTCGTTCAGGTTTCCGGCCAGCAATTAGCGCGATTTGACAAAAATGGCGACCAATATTATGACCTGATCTCCGCCGTCCATAAATCGATAAGGGGTTCTGCGCCTGATGCTGCACTGTATTGGTATTGCAGGATGCTGGAAGGCGGATGTGACCCCCTGTATGTTGGTCGTCGACTTTTAGCCATCGCCTCGGAAGATGTGGGCAATGCGGACCCGACGGCGATGACCGTAGCATTGAATGCTTGGCAATGTTTTCATCGTGTAGGGCCTGCTGAAGGAGAAAGAGCCATAGCGCAAGCGATTGTCTACTTAGCGTTAGCGCCAAAATCTAATGCAGTGTATACCGCCTTCAAGGCCGCGCGGCAGTTGGCAAGAGAAACCGGTGGTGAAGCGGTGCCTATGCATCTACGTAATGCACCGACAAAATTGCTTGAAGAGATGGGGGCGGGGAAAGAGTACCGTTATGCCCATGACGAAACGAATGCTTACGCTGCTGGTGAAAATTATTTCCCAGAACCACTGAAAAACAGCAAATTTTATTTCCCTACTGAACGTGGCTTTGAAAAACGCATGGCAGAAAAACTTAAGCAACTCGAACAACTCGATTCGCAAAGCGAGCGAAAACGTTATGAATAATCTTTTATGGGTGGCCCTTGGTGGTGCGACCGGTGCAGTTTTGCGCAATCTTATTTCGTTATTTATGATCCAGCTATTTGGCAGTAGTTTTCCTTTTGGTACACTGACTGTTAATGTACTGGGCTCTTTTTTGATGGGAGTCGTCTTCGCACTGGGGCAGTTGAGTCATGTCAGTCCGGAGATAAAGGCGCTGATTGGTGTGGGTTTTCTGGGAGCACTGACCACCTTTTCAACTTTCTCAAATGAAACCTTGCTGCTTATGCAAGCTGGAGATTGGCTCAAGGCATTTTTAAATGTGGTGCTGAATCTGGGGATCTGTCTTTTGATGGTATTCTTAGGTCAGCAACTAATTTTTTCACGCGTTTAATAACCAAAGACAAAAAAGATGTTAGATCCTAAATATCTGCGTAATGAACTTGCCACCACCGCCGAGCGGCTGGCTACCCGTGGTTTTATTCTTGATGTTGACCGGCTCACCAAGCTGGAAGAAAAACGCAAAGCTCTGCAGGTAGAAACTGAAGAGTTGCAGGCTAGTCGTAACGCTATGTCTAAGTCTATCGGACAAGCGAAAGCCAAAGGTGAAGATGTTTCCGAGATCATGGCTCAAGTCAATGATCTCGGTGGTAAATTGGAGACCAAAAAGCAAGAGCTGTCCCAGTTACTGGATGAATTGAACGCCATAGCGATGAGCATGCCCAACCTGCCAGATGAATCAGTTCCGGTAGGTCCAGATGAATCTCAGAACGTCGAAATCCGCCGTTGGGGCACGCCTAAAACATTTGACTTTCCTATCAAAGACCATGTGGATTTGGGGGAACAAGTTAAAGGTCTAGACTTTAAAAATGCCGTTAAATTAACAGGCGCACGCTTTGTGGTAATGCGAGGACAGATTGCCCGCATGCATCGTGCTTTGGCGCAGTTCATGCTGGACTTGCATACTCAGCAACACGGATATACTGAAGCTTATGTGCCATTGTTGGTGAACGATGCCAGCTTATTGGGAACTGGCCAGTTACCCAAATTTGCTGAAGATCTGTTCCACACCAAGCCAGCAACAGAAGAAGGACAGAGTCTGCATCTGATCCCGACGGCTGAAGTCCCACTAACGAACTTGGCGCGCGACACGATTATCGAAGAAGATGATTTGCCGGTTAAGCTTACAGCGCAAACTGCCTGTTTCCGTAGCGAAGCTGGTTCATACGGTAAAGATACCCGTGGCCTAATCCGTCAACATCAATTCGAAAAAGTCGAATTGGTGAAATTGGTAAAACCAGAAACTTCAATGGACGAATTGGAAAGTCTGACCAAAGACGCTGAAACTGTACTGCAAAAACTAGGCTTGCCATATCGTGTCATCGTACTTTGTACTGGAGATATGGGATTTAGCTCTGCTAAAACGTACGATATCGAAGTATGGTTACCAGCGCAGAATACCTACCGGGAAATTTCTTCATGCTCCAATATGAAAGATTTCCAGGCTCGGCGCATGCAAGCACGTTATCGCAGCAATGATGACAAAAAGCCAAAACTGTTACATACCCTTAATGGTTCAGGATTGGCCGTAGGTCGTACGTTGGTTGCCGTTTTGGAAAATTATCAAAACGCTGATGGCAGTATTACTGTCCCAGAAATATTACGCCCTTATATGGGTGGACTAGAACAAATCGGTTAACACAAAAGGTCATGTATGGATAATGGCGGGCGCAATTTGCGCTGGCTGACTTATGTGGCCGTAGTTACCGTATTTTCGGTGTTGGCGTTGGCCACAATAGCTAAAGCAGCCATTTTGTTTTACGAAAATTTGGTATAGCAGTAAAAAACCACCTTCTGAAGAAGGTGGCTTTGTGATTACCCCCTAAAAGGGGGCCTTCTATACTAGAGCAAGCT
>NZ_JARFTS010000025.1:0-58778 GCF_029167175.1 Shewanella sp. A32 | reverse complement strand
GTGCGCTTACGGCTTGAGTTAGTTGATGTCGCCATAAAGAAGTCCTCTTTATGTCAACGTATTTCAGGACGGGACAGAGATTGATGAAAAAGGAAGCCTCGGCTTCCTTTTTCTTTTGGTCCACTTGAAAAATAATAATTCCGAGCAATACTGTATTGGCCTAATAAATGCTGGTCATTAACAGAAATCTCTGTATAATACCGCTCAATTTTTGACAGCAAAGCTGTCGATTACATCGCCGGCGGCCTTGAAATCCTTAACAGGATCGTTATAATAGCCGCTCGCTTAATTGCTTAGGCGTTAAGTAGTTTGGTCGGTTGACTTAAATTACTCAAAAACGACTCCGATTGGGAGTCGAACGGTTAAATCATCTCACTCTGTCTTTTCCCAAAGGAAAATGGCTAGAGGGTGATTTTTTATGTGTCCATTTTAGGAGCTCTGGTCAATGCAGAACCAAAGAATCCGTATCCGCTTGAAAGGGTTTGATCATCGTTTGATCGATCAATCCACTGCGGAAATCGTTGAAACTGCTAAACGCACTGGTGCCCAGGTACGTGGTCCTATCCCACTGCCTACGCGCAAAGAGCGTTATACCGTTTTGATCTCTCCGCACGTTAATAAAGATGCTCGTGACCAATACGAAATCCGTACTCACAAGCGTTTGGTTGATATCGTTGAGCCTACTGATAAGACCGTTGACGCGCTCATGCGTCTGGATCTGGCCGCCGGTGTCGACGTTCAGATTAGCTTGGGTTAATTGAGATCCTTAGAAGAGGTTTGAGAGATGGCTATCGGTCTTATTGGTCGTAAAGTGGGTATGACCCGCATCTTCACTGAAGATGGTGCGTCAATCCCTGTTACTGTAATCGAAGTAGAAGCCAACCGCGTGACCCAGGTAAAAACTCTGGAAAACGACGGTTATCGCGCACTTCAAGTTACTACTGGTGCCAAGAAAGCCAATCGCGTCACTAAACCAGAAGCTGGCCACTTTGCCAAGGCAGGCGTTGAAGCCGGCCGTGGTTTGTGGGAAATGCGTCTGGCAGACGGTGAAGGCGAAGGCATTGAAGTTGGTGCTGAGCTGAAAGTAGAAATCTTCGCTGACGTAGCGAAAGTAGATGTTACTGGTCAGTCAAAAGGTAAAGGTTTCCAGGGCGGTGTTAAACGCTGGAATTTCCGTACCCAGGACATGACTCACGGTAACTCTTTGTCACACCGGTCTAACGGTTCTATCGGTCAGAACCAGACTCCCGGTCGTGTATTCAAAGGCAAGAAAATGTCAGGCCACATGGGCGACGAGCGCGTGACCACTCAGAATCTGGACGTAGTACGTGTAGATGTTGAGCGTAATCTGCTGCTGGTAAAAGGTGCTGTTCCAGGCGCTGCCAACGGTGATCTGATCATCAAGCCTGCTGTTAAAGCTTAAGGTCTGAGGAGATAGTAATGGAATTGGTATTGAAAGACGCGCAGAGCGCTCTTGAAGTTTCCGAAACTACCTTCGGCCGTGACTTTAATGAAGCACTGGTTCATCAGGTAGTTGTAGCATTCGCCGCTAACGCACGTCAGGGCACTCGTGGTCAGAAGACCCGCGCTGAAGTACATGGCACTGCTAAGAAACCATGGCGTCAGAAAGGCACTGGTCGTGCCCGTTCAGGCGACGTGAAAAGCCCTATTTGGCGTGGCGGTGGTGTTACCTTCGCAGCCAAAACCCAAGATCATGGTCAGAAAGTTAACAAGAAGATGTACCGTGGAGCTCTGAAGAGCATCCTGTCTGAACTGGTACGTCAGGAACGTCTGATCGTAGTTGAGAAGTTCGGTGTTGAAGCTCCTAAAACTAAAGAGCTGAAAGCTAAACTGAAAGAAATGGACCTGGAAGATGTGTTGATCGTGACTCCTGAAGTTGACGAGAACCTGTTCCTGGCTGCCCGCAACCTGTACAAGGTTGACGTTCGTGACGTAGCCGGTATTGATCCAGTAAGCCTGATCGCATTCGACAAAGTGCTTGTCACCGCTGATGCTGTGAAGCAAATCGAGGAGATGCTGGCATGATCCGCGAAGAACGTATTCTGAAAGTTATTCTGGCGCCGCACGTTTCTGAAAAGACTACTGTTGTTGCCGAGAAAAACAACACTGTAGTTTTCCGTGTAGCTCTGACTGCTACAAAAGCAGAAATTAAAGCTGCCGTAGAAAAACTGTTTGAAGTGAAAGTTGAAGGTGTTCGCACTCTGGTCAACAAAGGTAAAACCAAGCGTCACGGTGCCCGTACTGGCCGCCGCAGCGACTGGAAAAAAGCCTATGTGACTCTGGCTGAGGGCGCTGATATCGATTTCCTCGGCGGCGCTGAGTAAGCAAAGGAGAATTTAAATGGCAATTGTTAAGTGTAAGCCAACCTCTCCAGGCCGTCGTGGCGTTGTTAAGGTTGTTAACAGTGACCTGCACAAAGGCAAACCTTTTGCTGGTCTGCTGGCTAAGAAATCTAAAACCGGTGGTCGTAACAACACTGGTCGCATCACTACCCGTCATATCGGTGGTGGTCATAAGCAGCACTATCGTCTGGTTGACTTTAAACGCGACAAAGACGGTATCGTTGGGAAAGTAGAACGTCTGGAATACGATCCAAACCGTACCGCTAATATCGCGCTGGTGCTCTATGCAGATGGCGAACGTCGTTACATCCTGGCTGCTAAAGGCATGCAGGCCGGCGATAAAGTTGTCTCTGGTGCAGCTGCTGACATCAAAACTGGTAACGCTCTGCCACTGATCAACATTCCAGTAGGTTCTGTTGTTCACGCAGTAGAAATGAAGCCAGGTAAAGGTGCTCAGATTGCTCGTTCAGCTGGTGCATATGCTCAAGTTGTTGCCCGTGATGGTGCTTATGCAACTCTGCGTCTGCGTTCAGGCGAAATGCGTAAAGTACCCGTAGAGTGCCGTGCAACTCTGGGTGAAGTTGGCAACGCAGAACACATGCTGCGTCAGCTGGGTAAAGCCGGTGCTAAACGCTGGTTGGGCGTGCGTCCTACTGTACGTGGTGTTGTAATGAACCCTGTTGACCACCCACACGGTGGTGGTGAAGGTCGTTCTTCTGGTGGTCGTCATCCAGTATCACCATGGGGCGTACCAACCAAGGGTTACAAGACTCGTAGCAACAAGCGCACTGACAAGTACATTGTACGTCGTCGTAACAAGTAATTAAGAGGATTCGCCATGCCACGTTCTCTCAAGAAAGGTCCATTTATCGACCTGCACTTGCTGAAGAAGGTAGAGAAAGCGGTGGAAGCCGGTGACAAAAAGCCTATCAAGACTTGGTCTCGCCGTTCTATGATCATCCCACAAATGATTGGGTTGACCATCGCTGTCCATAATGGTCGTCAGCACGTACCAGTGTTCGTAACTGACGAAATGATCGGCCACAAACTTGGTGAGTTCTCACCAACTCGCACTTATCGCGGCCATGCTGCAGATAAGAAAGCGAAGAAGCGTTAATACGGGAGGAATAAGATGGAAGTTTTAGCTAAACATCGCTTTGCCCGTACGTCGCCTCAGAAAGCTCGTCTGGTTGCAGATCAGATCCGCGGTTTGCCAGTGGCAAAAGCGTTGGAAATTCTGACCTTCAGTCCAAAGAAAGCTGCCGTACTGGTCAAGAAAGTATTGGATTCTGCCATTGCTAACGCCGAACACAACGAAGGTGCCGATATCGACGAACTGAAAGTCGGTAAGGTATTTGTTGATGAAGGTCCAACAATGAAACGTATCATGCCACGTGCTAAAGGCCGCGCTGATCGTATCATGAAGCGTACCAGCCACATTACTGTGGTTGTATCAGACCGCTAGGAGAGAGCAATGGGACAGAAAGTACATCCTAATGGTATCCGTCTGGGTATCACTAAGCCTTGGATCTCTACCTGGTATGCTGATAAGGCTGATTATGCAGCCAATCTGCAAGGCGACTGGGAAGTGCGTAAGTTTCTCGAAGAGAAACTGAAAGCTGCATCAGTATCCAAGATTGTTATCGAACGCCCAGCGAAAAGCATCCGCGTTACTATTCACACTGCCCGTCCAGGTGTTGTGATTGGTAAGAAGGGTGAGGACGTTGAAGTGTTGCGCGCCGAAGTTGCCAAAATTGCCGGTGCACCAGCGCAGATTAACATCGCTGAGATCCGTAAGCCTGAACTGGACGCCAAACTGGTTGCTGACTCTATCGCTCAGCAGCTGGAACGCCGTGTAATGTTCCGTCGCGCTATGAAGCGTGCGGTACAGAACGCAATGCGTCTGGGTGCTAAAGGTATCAAAGTTGAAGTTAGCGGCCGTTTGGGCGGCGCTGAGATTGCGCGTTCTGAGTGGTATCGTGAAGGTCGCGTACCTTTGCATACACTACGTGCTGACATCGATTACGCTACTTCTGAAAGTCACACTACTTACGGTGTGATTGGTGTGAAAGTCTGGGTCTTCAAAGGTGAAGTTCTGGATGGCATCGTACCGCAGACAGTAGAAGAACCGAAGCAGCAACCTAAGCGCAAACCTCGTGGTAAATAGGAGAGCCGGTAATGCTGCAACCTAAACGTACAAAGTTTCGCAAAATGTTCAAAGGCCGCAACCGTGGTCTGGCGAACGGTACCGATGTTAGTTTCGGTACATTTGGTCTGAAAGCCGTAGGCCGTGGACGCCTGACTGCTCGTCAGATTGAAGCTGCGCGTCGTGCAATGACACGTGCTGTTAAGCGTCAGGGTCAAATCTGGATCCGAGTTTTCCCTGACAAACCTATTACCTCTAAGCCTCTTGAAGTGCGTATGGGTAAAGGTAAAGGTAACGTTGAATACTGGGTATGCCAGATTCAGCCAGGTAAGGTTCTCTATGAACTGGGTGGCGTTCCGGAAGATCTTGCCCGCGAAGCATTTTCGCTGGCTGCCGCGAAGCTGCCTATCAAGACTACCTTCGTAACTAAGACGGTGATGTAATGAAAGCGAGCGAACTGAGAGAAAAAAGCGTTGAAGAACTGAACGCTGAATTGCTTGGTCTGCTGCGTGAGCAGTTTAACCTGCGTATGCAACACGCCACTGGCCAGCTGGCTCAAACTCACCAGCTGAAGCAGGTGCGCCGTAACATTGCGCGCGTTAAGACCATTATTACTTCTAAGGCAGGTGCATAATGTCTGAGAAAATCCGTACTTTGCAGGGTAAAGTGACCAGCAACAAAATGGACAAATCCATCACTGTTGCCGTTGAGCGTCAGGTAAAACACCCAATCTACGGTAAGTACGTAAAACGTACTACTAAGATCCATGCACATGATGAAACCAACCAGTGCAATGAAGGCGATATCGTCACTATCCGTGAATGTCGTCCTTTGTCTAAGACCAAGTCTTGGACACTGGTTGAAGTAGTGAGCAAGGCCTAAGTTTTCTTAGGTAAACGTAAACGGCCCCATTCGGGGCCGTTTGTATTTTAGTACTATCCATTCCTATTCAATGGTGTTATACTTGCGCGCCCTTTTTGAGCGATTCCTCGCAAAAAAGTGGTGAAAAATGCCCCATGGTGGGGATGTGATGTAACGATAGCGGAGCACTTAAAATGATCCAAATGCAATCAACTCTGGATGTCGCATGTAACAGCGGCGCTCGCAGAGTTCAGTGTATTAAGGTCTTGGGTGGCTCTCATCGTCGTTATGCCGGTATCGGCGACATCATCAAAGTTTCTGTAAAGGAAGCAATTCCTCGCGCTAAAGCGAAGAAAGGTGATGTGTATAACGCGGTGGTAGTCCGTACTAAGAAAGGCGTACGTCGTCCAGACGGTTCTGTCATTCGCTTCGATCGGAATGCAGCTGTTCTTTTGAACAACAACCTGCAGCCGATTGGTACTCGTATCTTTGGACCTGTGACACGTGAACTGCGCTCCGAGCAATTCATGAAGATTGTGTCGCTGGCACCAGAAGTACTGTAAGGAGCTTCAAAATGGCAGCAAAAATCCGTCGTGAAGACGAAGTAGTCGTACTGGCCGGTAAAGACAAGGGTAAACGCGGTAAAGTTACCCAGGTTCTGCCTACTGGTAAGTTGATTGTTGAAGGCGTTAACGTCATCAAGAAACATCAGAAGCCTAACCCTCAGTTGGGTGTCACTGGTGGTATTGTTGAAAAAGAAGCGCCGATTCAAGCATCTAATGTTGCGATCTTTAACCCTGCTACTGGCAAGGGAGATCGTGTTGGTTTCCGATTTGAAGACGGTAAGAAAGTCCGTTTCTTTAAATCGAATAGTGAACTCGTTAAGTAATCGGAGTAAACGATGGCGAAACTGCATGATAAGTACAAAGAGACTGTTATCGCTGAGCTAACTAATAAGTTCAGTTATTCCAGTGTCATGCAAGTCCCTCGGATTGAAAAAATCACCCTGAACATGGGTGTAGGCGAAGCAGTTGCCGACAAAAAAATCATGGAAAATGCTGTCCGTGATATGACTGCTATCGCTGGTCAAAAGCCAATCGTAACTGTTGCTCGCAAATCAGTTGCAGGCTTTAAAATCCGTGAAGGCTACCCTATTGGTTGTAAAGTGACCCTGCGCGGCGAACGTATGTGGGAATTCTTGGAGCGTTTGATTGATATCGCTATTCCCCGTATTCGTGACTTCCGTGGTCTGAGTTCAAAGTCATTTGACGGTCGCGGCAACTACGCTATGGGCGTACGTGAGCAGATCATCTTCCCAGAAATCGATTACGATAAAATCGATAAAATTCGCGGTATGGATATTGTTATCACTACCTCAGCGAAGACTGACGAAGAAGGTCGTGCTTTGTTGAACGCTTTTAACTTCCCATTCAAGAAATAAGGGGTAGCGTAATGGCAAAACAATCAATGAAAGCACGTGAAGTAAAGCGTGCCAAACTCGTGGCCAAGTACGCTGAAAAGCGTGCAGCGCTGAAGGCTTTGATCGCAAGCCCAGCTACTTCTGACGAAGAGCGTTGGGACGCTGTCCTGAAGCTGCAAGCTTTACCACGTGATTCCAGCAGTTCGCGTCAACGCAACCGTTGTAATCAAACTGGTCGCCCACATGGTTACCTGCGCAAGTTCGGCCTGAGCCGTATCAAACTGCGTGAAGCCACCATGCGCGGTGAAGTTCCTGGTCTGCGTAAGGCCAGCTGGTAAGCCCTAGTCACGGAGTAAGCTAATATGAGCATGCAAGATCCTATTGCGGATATGTTAACCCGTATCCGTAACGGCCAAGCTGCTAACAAAGTATCTGTGAAGATGCCTTCCGCTAAGCTGAAAGTTGCGATTGCAAAAGTGCTGAAGGAAGAAGGTTATATCACTGACTACGCCGTAGCAGACGAAGGCAATAAGCCTGAACTGGAAATCACTCTGAAGTATTTCCAGGGCAAACCCGTTGTTGAGACTATCCAGCGCGTAAGCCGTCCTGGTCTTCGTATTTACAAAGGTAAAGACGAATTGCCAAAAGTGATGGGCGGACTGGGTGTCGCAATTGTGTCCACTTCTAAAGGCCTGATGACTGATCGTGCCGCCCGCCTCGCAGGCATGGGTGGTGAGGTTATCTGCTACGTAGCATAAGGAGCTAGGAATGTCTCGTGTAGCAAAAGCACCAGTCTCTATTCCTGCCGGCGTAGAGGTGACTTTAAAAGATCACAGCATTACCGTGAAAGGCGGTAAAGGCAGTCTGACTCGAGTAATCAACAGCGCTGTTAACGTAACTGTTGACAATGGCCATGTGACATTTGGCCCTGTAGAAGGTTACGAAAACGCTTGGGCACAGGCTGGTACAGCCCGCGCCTTGGTCAACAACATGGTTGTTGGTGTAACTCAAGGTTTTGAAAAGAAACTGAAACTGGTAGGTGTAGGTTATCGTGCCAAAGTAACTGGCAGCGACCTGGACCTGACTTTAGGTTTCTCTCATCCACTGGTTCACAAATTGCCAGCAGGCGTTACAGCTGAATGCCCAAGCCAGACTGACATCGTACTGAAAAGTATCGACAAAGAACTGGTAGGTCAGGTTGCGGCTGAAATTCGTGGTTATCGTCCACCAGAGCCTTATAAAGGCAAGGGTGTTCGCTACGATGACGAAAACGTACGCCGTAAAGAGGCTAAGAAGAAGTAAGGTAACGCGATATGGATAAGAAAACTTCTCGCTTGCGCCGTGCCACTCGCACCCGCAAGAAGATCCAAGAGCTGGGCGTTAACCGTCTGGTTGTACATCGTACACCGCGTCACATTTACGCTCAGGTAATCAACCCTGAAGCTCAGGTGGTTGCTGCTGCGTCTACCGTCGAAAGTGCGGTAAAAGAGCAGCTGAAATATACCGGCAACGTAGATGCGGCAAAGGCAGTAGGCAAAGCTATTGCTGAACGCGCGATCGAGAAAGGTGTCACTGTGGTGGCTTTCGATCGTTCTGGTTTCAAGTATCACGGTCGTGTTGCTGCGTTAGCAGAAGCCGCTCGTGAAGCTGGCCTCCAGTTCTAAGGGGTTAACACAATGGCTAAAGTAGAAACTCAGCAGAAAGACGATCTGCAAGAAAAGCTGATTGCAGTCAATCGTGTTTCTAAAGTAGTTAAAGGTGGTCGTATCTTCAGTTTTACCGCACTGACAGTCGTGGGTGACGGTAACGGTAAGGTCGGCTTCGGCTACGGTAAAGCGCGCGAAGTTCCAGCTGCTATTCAAAAAGCAATGGAAAAAGCCCGTCGCAGCATGGTTAACGTTGAACTGCACGAAGGCACTCTGCACCATCCGGTGAAGGGACGTCATTCAGGTTCACGTGTTTATATGCAACCAGCTTCAGAGGGTACCGGTATTATCGCCGGTGGCGCGATGCGTGCTGTATTGGAAGTAGCAGGCGTTCATAACGTTCTGTCAAAAGCATACGGCTCTACTAACCCGATCAACATCGTTCGTGCAACTGTAGATGCGCTGGTGAATATGAAATCACCTGCTCAGATCGCAGCTAAGCGTGGCCTGAATGTTGACGAAATTCGGGGGTAATGCACGATGGCTACTAAAACAATTAAAGTAACCCAGACTAAAAGTGCAATCGGTCGTCTGCCGAAGCACAAAGCGACCTTAACTGGTCTCGGTCTGCGTCGTATTGGTCACACTGTAGAACTGGAAGATACTCCAGCAATCCGCGGTATGATCAGTAAGGTCTACTACATGGTAAAGGTGGAGGACTAATCAATGCGTCTGAATACTTTATCTCCAGCAGCAGGCTCTAAAGCCTCTGGTAAGCGCGTAGGCCGTGGTATTGGTTCTGGTTTAGGTAAAACTGCTGGCCGTGGCCATAAAGGTCTTAAGTCACGCAGTGGCGGCAAGGTTCGCATCGGTTTTGAAGGCGGTCAGATGCCGTTGAAAATCCGTTTGCCTAAATTTGGCTTTACCTCGCGTATCGCTATGGTAACTGCTGAAGTTCGCATCGGCGAACTGGCACAAGTTAACGGTGATGTTGTCGACCTGAACGCACTGAAAGATGCGAATCTCATAACTCGCAACATCCAGTTTGCGAAAATTGTTCTTTCAGGTACCATTGAGCGCCCAGTGACCGTTCGCGGTCTCAAGGTTACCAAAGGTGCACGTGCAGCAATTGAAGCTGCCGGTGGAAAGATCGAGGAATAATACGTCGATGGCAAAACCAGGACTTGATTTAAAAAGCGCGAAAGGTGGACTCTCTGAACTGAAAGCTCGCCTCCTGTTCGTGATTGGTGCAATTATTGTGTTCCGTGCCGGTTCCTTTGTGCCAATTCCTGGTATTGATGCCGCTGTATTGGCAGAGCTTTTTGCTCAGCAGAAGGGTACCATCTTAGGCATGTTTAACATGTTCTCTGGTGGTGCTCTTTCCCGTGCGTCCGTTTTTGCATTGGGGATCATGCCTTACATCTCGGCATCGATCATTATGCAGTTGCTGACTGTGGTGCATCCTGCGCTCGCTGAACTGAAAAAGGAAGGTGAGTCAGGACGTAAAAAAATCAGTCAGTACACCCGATGGGGCACGTTGGTTCTGGCCACGTTCCAGTCCATTGGTATTGCAACAGGGTTACCAAATTTGGTTCAAGGCTTGGTAGTAAATCCAGGTTTTGGTTTTTACTTTGTTGCAGTTACCAGTTTGGTTACAGGTACTATGTTCCTGATGTGGCTTGGTGAACAAATCACTGAGCGTGGCATCGGTAACGGTATCTCTATCCTGATTTTTTCAGGTATCGTGGCTGGATTGCCTAATGCAATCGGAAAAACTGCTGAACAGGCTCGTCAAGGCGACTTGAACGTATTGGTGTTGCTGTTGATTGGTGTGATTGTCTTCGCCGTCACTTATTTCGTGGTGTTTGTAGAGCGTGGTCAACGTCGTATCGTTGTTAACTACGCGAAGCGTCAGCAAGGCCGTAAGGTGTTTGCTGCGCAATCTACACACTTGCCACTGAAAGTGAACATGGCTGGGGTAATTCCACCGATTTTCGCGTCCAGTATTATTTTGTTCCCGGGTACACTGGCACAGTGGTTCGGACAAAATCCAGCATTGTCATGGTTGAGTGATTTCTCCCTAGCAGTGTCTCCTGGACAGCCGTTGTACTCATTGTTGTATGCGGCAGCGATTATCTTCTTCTGTTTCTTCTATACTGCGTTGGTTTTCAATCCACGTGAGACAGCAGATAACTTGAAGAAGAGTGGTGCGTTCATTCCAGGGATCCGTCCCGGCGAACAGACTTCGCGATACATAGATAAAGTGATGACCCGCCTGACCTTGGCCGGTGCGTTGTATATCACCTTTATCTGTTTAATTCCGGAGTTCATGTTAATCACCTGGAAAGTGCAGTTCTACTTCGGTGGTACTTCACTTCTGATTATGGTGGTAGTGATCATGGACTTCATGGCTCAGGTTCAGACCCATATGATGTCTCATCAATATGAGTCTGTGATGAAGAAAGCTAATCTGGTGACCAAAGCGAATTTCGATCGCTTCGGTCGTTAAGTTAGCTTTACGGAGTGATGAAATGAAAGTTCGAACTTCCGTGAAGAAGATCTGCCGTAACTGCAAGATCGTCAAACGTAACGGCGTTGTACGCGTAATCTGTGTTGAACCAAAACACAAGCAGCGTCAAGGCTGATGAAACCCCGGCCAGTCCTTTTGGGACTGGCCATTAAAATTTGTTTGCAAATTAGTCGTCTGTTGAGTATCCTATCGGGCTTTTCACAGATGGCCTTTAACTTAAGGAGTGCATAGTGGCCCGTATCGCTGGCATTAACATTCCTGATCAGAAGCATGCAGTCATCGCTTTGACTGCTATCTACGGCATCGGTCGTACCCGCGCTAAAGCAATCTGCGCGGCTACTTCTATTGCTGAAGATGCAAAGATCAAGGAATTGAGCGACGCTCAAATCGATACCCTACGCGAAGAAGTTGCCAAATACTCAGTAGAAGGTGACTTGCGACGTGAAGTTTCTATGAACATCAAGCGTCTGATGGACCTTGGTTGTTATCGTGGTCTTCGCCATCGTCGTAGCCTGCCTGTTCGTGGGCAACGTACTAAGACCAATGCGCGTACCCGCAAAGGTCCACGTAAACCAATTAAGAAGTAACGGGAAGGTAGACAATGGCTAAAGTTCCGTCACGTTCTCCGCGCAAGCGCGTACGTAAACAGGTTGCGGATGGCATGGCCCATATCCATGCTTCTTTCAACAACACAATTGTAACTATCACAGACCGTCAAGGTAACGCCTTGGCTTGGGCAACTGCCGGTGGTTCAGGTTTCCGTGGTTCACGTAAATCTACTCCGTTTGCAGCCCAGGTCGCTGCTGAGCGCGCAGGTACTGCAGCTCAGGATTACGGTGTTAAACATCTTGAAGTTTTCGTGAAGGGTCCAGGTCCAGGTCGTGAATCAGCCATCCGTGCGCTGAACGCTGTTGGTTATAAAATTACCAACATCACTGATGTGACGCCTATCCCTCATAACGGTTGTCGTCCTCCTAAAAAACGCCGCGTGTAATCGGCGATTCATTAGGATAGTTGGAGAAAGATCATGGCAAGATACTTGGGTCCCAAGCTCAAGCTCAGCCGTAGGGAAGGTACAGACCTGTTCCTGAAAAGCGGTGTGAGAGCAATCGATTCGAAGTGTAAGCTGGAAACAGCACCTGGACAGCATGGCGCTCGCAAGCCACGTCTGTCAGATTATGGTTTACAGCTACGTGAAAAACAAAAAGTTCGTCGTATTTACGGTGTGTTGGAAAAGCAATTCCGTAACTATTACAAAGAAGCTGCACGTCTGAAAGGCAACACTGGTGAAAACCTGTTGCAACTTTTGGAAACCCGCCTGGATAACGTTGTTTATCGTATGGGGTTCGGTGCGACTCGTGCAGAAGCACGTCAGCTGGTTAGCCATAAATCAATTATGGTAAACGGTCGTGTTGTTAACATTCCGTCATTCAAAGTGTCTGCGAATGATGTGGTAAGCGTGCGTGAAAAGTCACAGAAGCAAGCTCGTATTAAAGCTGCTCTGGAAGTGGCTGGTCAACGCGAAAAGCCTACCTGGATTGAAGTCGACAGCGCCAAAATGGAAGGTGCTTTCAAGCGCATTCCAGAACGTAGCGATTTGTCTGCGGAAATTAACGAACAGCTGATCGTCGAGCTTTACTCTAAGTAAGGCTAACTAACAAGAGAGGACACAATGCAGGGTTCTGTTACAGAATTTCTTAAACCGCGTCTCGTAGATATCGAGCAGGTTAACCCAACTCGTGCCAAGGTAACACTGGAGCCGCTGGAGCGTGGTTTTGGTCATACTCTGGGTAACGCGTTGCGTCGCATCCTATTGTCGTCTATGCCCGGCTGCGCGGTTACCGAAGTCGAGATCGACGGTGTACTGCACGAATACAGCAGTAAGGAAGGCGTACAAGAAGATATCCTCGAGATATTGCTGAACCTCAAAGGGTTGGCGGTCATCATTGAGGGTAAAGACGAGGCTTTGCTCACCCTGAGCAAAACCGGCGCAGGCCCTGTTACCGCTGCAGACATCACCCATGATGGTGATGTGACTATCGTAAATCCTGATCACGTTATCTGTCATTTGACAGGTAATCACGGTATCAGTATGCGTATCCGTGTTGAACGTGGCCGTGGTTATGTGCCTGCTTCAGCTCGCGCGCAGACCGAGGAAGACGATCGTCCTATCGGCCGTTTGCTGGTCGATGCTTCTTTTTCACCTGTTGAACGCATCGCCTACAATGTAGAAGCGGCCCGTGTTGAACAGCGTACAGACCTGGACAAACTGGTTATCGATATGACCACTAACGGTACTATCGACCCTGAAGAAGCCATTCGCCGCTCTGCAACCATTCTGGCTGAACAGCTGGATGCCTTTGTAGAACTGCGTGATGTTTCTGAGCCAGAGAAAAAAGAAGAGAAACCGGAATTCGATCCGATATTGTTGCGTCCTGTCGACGATTTAGAGCTCACTGTACGTTCGGCTAACTGTCTGAAAGCCGAAGCGATTCATTACATCGGTGATCTGGTACAACGTACAGAAGTAGAGTTGCTCAAAACGCCTAACCTGGGTAAGAAGTCTCTTACCGAGATCAAGGACGTCTTAGCTTCTCGTGGACTTTCATTAGGTATGCGTCTGGAAAACTGGCCACCTGCCAGTTTAGCAGATGACCTTTAAGTCTCTGACTTGTACAGATTTAGGTTATAAGGATTAAGTCATGCGCCATCGTAAGAGTGGTCGTCAACTTAACCGCAACAGCAGCCACCGCCAGGCCATGTTCCGTAACATGGCAAGTTCACTGGTTCGTCACGAAGTTATCGTGACGACTCTGGTGAAGGCAAAGGAACTGCGTCGCGTAGTTGAACCTTTGATTACACTTGCTAAGAGTGACAGCGTTGCAAATCGTCGACTGGCGTTTGCCCGCACCCGCGACGAAGACGTTGTAGGTAAATTGTTTAACGAACTGGGTCCTCGCTACCTGGAACGTCAGGGTGGTTACACCCGTATCCTGAAATGCGGTCTGCGTACCGGTGATAAAGCCCCTATGGCTTACATCGAGTTAGTAGGTCGTCCAGAAGCTGCTGAAGCTGTAGAAGTTGAAGCTGCCGCTGAATAAGCGAACTTCAGGATGAAAAAAGCCGGGCTTAGGCCCGGCTTTTTGTTACTTAAAAGAAGATGTCGATCATTCAACGTTCTGGATCTGCTCGCGCATCTGTTCAATCAATACTTTTAATTCGACCGCGGCGGCAGTGGTTTCTGTACTGATGGATTTAGACGCTAGGGTGTTCGATTCACGATTGAATTCTTGCATCATGAAATCCAGTCTGCGGCCTTCTGCACCACCTTTTTTTAGAATACGCCGAGCTTCTTTCACGTGCGCTTCCAAGCGGTCCATCTCCTCTGCGACATCGAGCTTTTGCGCGGTAAGTACCATCTCTTGTTCGATGCGGGTAGGGTCTAATTCTCCCTTAACCTCACTTAAGCGGCTTGTCATCTTTTCCCGTTGCCATTCGATAACTTTGGGCATCTGTTGTCGAACGATAGCAATTTGCTGCTCTACACCTTCCAATCGACTGAGCAACATAGTGTTAATTGCCTGTCCTTCGCGTGCTCTGGCTTCGAGGAATTGGTCAATAGCGCTATCGAATGCTGCTAACAGTTCCACGCCAATCGCATCCATGTCCTGCTCTTGTGCCGACATCACGCCAGGCCAGCGCAGAATATCCAATAACTCCAAACGACCCTCACTCGCTTCGTCTTTGACCCACTGTGCAGCTTTTAGCAGTTGCCGCGCCAAGTCCTCGTTGAGTGTTAGTTGGTTTTGCTGATCGCCCTTAAGTTCATAACGCAGGTTAACTTCTACCTTGCCTCGGTTTAACCGTTGACGCAATTTGTCGCGTAAAATGGGTTCAAGGCTACGTAATTGCTCAGGCAATCTTAAATAGGTTTCAAGGTAACGCTGGTTAACGGAACGTATTTCCCAAGACGCGGTGCCCCAGGTGGCTTTATGCTCAACGCGGGCATAGGCTGTCATGCTGTGGATCATATCAATATCCCGTAGGTCAGATTTCATGATAAGTACAAGATTATAAACGTCTGGCGGTTATGGTTAAAGGAAATCGCTGTCATTAGCCCGGTATTGGCCATCCGCCGTAGCACTCGTGTGAGTGAGGTCTTATAATAGCGCCACATTTATTCGATTCAGGAAGTTGTTATGCGCCCCAGCTCTAGAACACCGGCTCAAAACCGCCCGGTTACCATTACCCGTCAATATACCGCTCATGCTGAAGGCTCAGTGTTAGTGGAGTTTGGCAATACTAAGGTACTGTGTACAGCTAGTTTTGAAGAAGGTGTACCACGTTTTCTTAAAGGGCAAGGGCAGGGCTGGGTGACTGCAGAATACGGCATGTTGCCGCGTTCAACTCATAGTCGTATGGACCGTGAAGCAGCACGCGGTAAGCAGTCTGGAAGAACGCAAGAGATCCAACGTTTGATTGGTCGTTCTTTACGTGCCGCAGTTGATATGAAGTTGCTGGGTGAAAACACCATTGTCATCGACTGTGACGTTATTCAAGCTGACGGCGGTACCCGTACAGCAGCGATCACTGGTGGTTGTGTGGCATTGGTTGATGCGCTCAATTGGGCCCGCGCAAAAGGTATTATCAAAACTAATCCGTTGAAATTCTTGATTGCAGCTGTCAGTGTCGGCATTTTTGATGGTGAGCCGGTATGTGATTTGGAGTACGTAGAAGATAGTGCTGCTGAAACAGATATGAATGTGGTCATGACCGAAACTGGTAAAATCGTTGAGATTCAGGGAACCGCAGAAGGTGAGCCGTTCAGCCATGAAGAGCTGGCCAGCCTGCTCGAATTGGCCAAACACGGTATTCGCGAAATCGTTGATGTGCAAAAAGCGGCGTTGAGTTAATCAATTAAGCTACTGCGCCAAGATATCCCCTTAATAACAGGAATTGATGTGAAACCTTACCAGCGAGAATTTATCGAATTCGCCTTACAACGTAACGTATTACGTTTTGGCGAATTTACCCTTAAATCTGGTCGCAAAAGCCCTTATTTCTTCAACGCCGGACTGTTCAACACCGGTGGTGATTTAGCGCGATTGGGACGCTTCTATGCTGCCGCGCTTGTCGATGCCGCGATTGATTATGACCTGCTATTTGGTCCTGCCTATAAAGGCATCCCAATCGCTACCACTACCGCCGTAGCGTTGGCAGAGCACCATAATATCGATATTCCCTATTGCTTTAACCGTAAAGAGAAAAAAGACCACGGCGAAGGCGGTAGCTTGGTTGGTAGCGAGCTCAAAGGTAAGGTGATGCTGGTTGACGACGTGATCACCGCAGGTACCGCAATCCGCGAATCGATGGAGATTATCCAAGCGAATGGGGCATCACTCGCGGGGGTATTGATCGCGCTGGATCGTCAAGAAAAGGGCCGCGGAGAGCTATCAGCAATCCAGGAAGTTGAGCGTGATTTTGGTTGCCACATTGTAGCGATTATCAAATTGGCTGATTTGATTGCCTATCTGAGTGAAAAGCCAGGTATGGAAAGCGAACTGGCGGCTGTAAAAGCCTATCGCGAGCAGTACGGTATTTAAAGCTACTCGCTGCGCATTGAAAAAGCCTGGTGATATACCAGGCTTTTTTGTTACAGCATCCGTTGGGTGTTAACGTAATGGATGTAAAAATTCTGCGCGGGTTGCGGGATTGGATTTAAAAATACCCCCCAGTGCCGTTGTGGTAGTCGAACTGGTCGAATCCATAACGCCGCGTGCTTTGACACAGTAATGCACCGCATCAATTTTGACGGCCACATCTTTTGTTTCAAGCAAGGCTTGCAGTGCCACTAATACCTGCTGGGTTAACCGTTCTTGCACCTGCGGCCGTTGAGCAAAAAAGCGCACAATACGGTTAATTTTCGATAGGCCAATGATCTTTTTGCGTGGCAGATAGGCAATAGTCGCGGTGCCATCAATCGTTACCAAGTGGTGCTCACAGGTACTGGTCAGGCTAATATCCTGCACGCGTACCATTTCATCGAAGCCCATCTTATTGTCGATAAGCGTGATTTTCGGAAAATTCTTATAATCCAAACCGGAGAAAATCTCATCGACGTACATTTTGGCAATACGCTTAGGTGTATCTGCCAGGCTATCATCGGTAAGATCCAACGACATCAACTGCAGAATTTCGCGCACATGTCCTTCGATTTTGGCTTTGCGTTCACCATTGGATAAGTCACAAGGCACCATGGGTGTTTCTAACCCTTTTTCTATCAGTGTGGCTTGTACTGTTTTTGCGGCTTCAGATAACGCCATTTTCGATTCTCCTGTGCAGGTACTACTAAAAGGCCGACTGCACATCACGGCAGTTGTGATATGTCTCACATTCTATCGGGGGGATGGATCATAGCGCGAATCTATATAAATGCACACTCTTTAGCATCATATTGACGAGTTATGGCGTTACATGCCATGCGTCTATTTCAGGCGTTGCCCTAAAAAAGTCTGTTAGTTTTTGGTATATTCTGACGCGATAACTGCAAATTTCTGCTAGGGTAGCGACAAAATTGTATAGCACTTCCGCGATACATCTTGTTGCTTCAACGTAAGTGTCTTTGTCATAAAGGTAAAGCTTACTGAGAGCCCGTTAAACTTTGACTATTTTTGGTGGGAGCCACTATGACAACACTCACAATCATTCGTCCAGATGACTGGCATGTTCACCTTCGCGATGGTGAAGTGTTAACGGACACTGTGCGTGATATCAGTCGCTATAATGGACGCGGGGTGGTGATGCCTAACACTGTTCCGCCAGTGACAACCACTGAACTGGCCAAACAGTATCGTGAACGCATTATGGCTCAACCCCATGCTTCTCAGTTCCAGCCATTAATGACTCTTTATCTGACAGATAACACTTCTCCTGAAGAAATTCGTACGGCTAAAGCCTCTGGCATTGTTGTCGCCTGCAAACTTTATCCAGCGGGAGCGACTACCAACTCGGATTCCGGCGTAACGTCTGTCAAGAATATCTACCCCGTACTCAACGCCATGCAGGAAGAGGGACTGCTGCTGCTTGTTCATGGTGAAGTTACCACCAAAGACGTGGATATTTTTGATCGGGAAAAGGCGTTTCTGGAAAACGTTCTGGCACCCGTTGTAAATGATTTTCCGAAGTTGAAAATCGTTTTGGAACATATCACGACAGTGGATGCCGTTAATTTCGTTAAGAACGCCGGAGACAACGTCGCCGCGACGATCACTGCGCATCATCTGTTGTTTAACCGCAACCACATGTTAGCGGGGGGTATTCGCCCCCATTTTTACTGTTTACCAATTTTGAAACGCGCAACCCATCAGGAAGCACTTATTGGCGCCGCAACATCGGGCTGTAAAAAGTTTTTTCTGGGAACTGATTCCGCGCCGCATGCAAAAGACCGCAAAGAGTCCTCTTGTGGTTGTGCAGGATCTTATACCGCTCATGCAGCTTTGGAGCTTTATGCAGAAGTGTTTGATAAAGCGGGTAAGCTGGAATCACTTGAAGCTTTTGCTAGCTTCAACGGTCCTGACTTTTATGGCTTAACTCGTAACCAGGATACCGTCACACTGGTCAAAGAAAGCTGGGACGTTCCTGCTACTTTGCCGTTTGGTAGCAATGTCATCGTGCCGATTCGTGGTGGTGAAAAAGTAGAGTGGAAAGTGAAATAAGCGTTCACTTATGAAGTAATTGTGGAAGATGGCTCATATCGTAAAGAAATGAGCCATCTTTTTATGTTAACAGCGCAGATTGCTCATGAGATTATTTACAACCTTATTCCAGTTTGGATTGTACTGTCTGATGGTGTAACGCCCAATCCGAGCTCGATTTTATAGTTTAGGTGGCCTGTCATAACTATGTCGGCGTATTGCCAGGGTGAGAGCCACCAATTCAAGATGTTCTGGGTAAGAGAACATCTTGAATCAAAGCCTCTTAAGCAGTTTTTACTGTTTGTAGTCTGCGAATTTTAACTTTGCAGCAGTTGTTTCTGAATAAATAACCACTGTTCTTCAAAGTGTTTGGTAGGCTTCTGGTGGAATTCGCTGCGCACAAATTGTGCAATCCGTCCCTCTGCCACGGCTAACAACATATTGGCGAGAATGCCTTCATCTAAATGGAATTTTTGACCTTCTCTTAAAGACTTTTCACGCAGTATCTGTTTTAAGTTAGTTTCGAATTTTGCGAAAATTTGATTGACGCGCTCTCGCAAACGCTCGTGTTCGCCGAGCAACGCATCACCGTTGAGTAGGCGTGAAATCCCGGGGTTTCTCTCGGCAAATACCAGCAATAGTTGCAGCATGAGTTGGCAACGTCGCATGGTATCCTTTTCTTCCGTCATAATCAGATTGGCGCGAGACAGCAAAGACTCTTCGATAAATTCGATAAGACCTTCAAACATCCGTGCCTTGCTGGGGAAATGGCGGTACAGCGCCGCTTCAGAAACGCCCACTTCAGAGGCTAGCTTTGCGGTAGTGATCCTTTGACCAGGATTAGTTTCCAGCATTTGCGCCAGACTCTGCAGGATATGGTCCCGCCGATTGATTTTTTCTTTTGTCATGGTCGCGCTAAGACTCACTTGGTACCAGAATGGCCAAAGCCGCCTTCGCCGCGGTCAGAGGTTGCAAATTCGTCGACCACTTCAAATTGCGCTTGTACCACAGGGACAAACACAAGTTGCGCCAAACGATCACCAATTTCCAGTTTGAACGGTGTATTGCCACGGTTCCAGCAGGATACCATTAAGGGACCCTGATAATCAGAATCGATAAGGCCGACAAGATTGCCGAGCACGATGCCATTTTTATGGCCAAGGCCAGAACGTGGCAGAATAACGGCAGCTAACGCCGGATCGGCCACATGGATAGCGACGCCCGTTGGGATCAGCACAGTTTGTCCCGGTTCAACGGTCAGCGGCGCCTGGATCATCGCTCGCAGATCCATCCCGGCACTGCCAGGGGTGGCGTAAGCTGGCAACGGAAATTCACTGCCGATACGGCCATCAAGAATTTTTAGTTCAATCGGTGTTTTCATGGTTTGCTTTTATAGTTAACGATGAGATTCAGTAATTGTTTTGCCAAGTTAAGTTTATCTGTCGCAGGCAGATCGTGACAGCCATCTTTTGTAAAAACTTTCAGGGCGTTGTTATCTGCATTAAACCCTTGTCCGGCGACAGATACATCATTGGCGGCAATCATATCCAGCTGTTTACGGTGGAGCTTATCCAGCGCATATTGTGCTAAATTATGGGTTTCAGCCGCAAAACCGACGGTAAATGGGCGTGGCGTTTGCGCTGCAACGGTAGCCAGAATATCCGGGTTTTTGACCAGTTGCAGTTGCATGGTGTCATTGGTTTTTTTGAGTTTATTTTCAGCCGGATTTGCCACGCGGTAGTCTGCGACTGCCGCGCAGCCGATAAAGATCTGTTGTTCTGCAATGTTAGCCATCACCGCGGCCAGCATCTGTTCTGCCGATTCGACATCTATGCGCTTTACCCCAGCCGGCGTAGGCAGGTTGACTGGCCCCGTTACCAGTGTCACCTCGGCCCCCATCGCCGCCGCTGCGGTTGCCAGCGCGAACCCCATCTTCCCAGAGCTGTGATTGGAGATATAACGCACCGGATCGATAGCTTCCCGAGTCGGGCCCGCGGTCAGTAGTAATCGTTGCCCTTGTAATAACGGCGCAGTAAAAAATTGACTCGCTAATTCTGCAATCTCTAACGGTTCCAACATACGGCCGGGGCCGATTTCACCGCAGGCTTGGCTGCCGACGCCTGGTCCCCAAAGGGTAACTCCTCGGTCCGCCAATACCGTGAGATTATCTTGTGTTGCTGGATGCTGATACATCTGTTGGTTCATTGCCGGACAAACGACCAGCGGCGCTGCGGTGGCAAGTGCAATTGTCGTAATCAATTCATCTGCCATTCCCGCTCTGAAGCGCGCCAGCAGGTTAGCGGTGGCTGGGGCGACGATGTATAGATCCGCCCAACGTGCCAGCTCAATATGGCTCATTCCCGCTTCAGCAGTCGGATCGAGCAACTCGGTTGCAACGGGATGGCCGGACACTGCCTGTAAGGTCAACGGTGTGATGAATTGTGTGGCACTGGCACTCATCACTACTCTAACGTCTGCCCCTCGCTCTTTCAATCGGCGCACCAGATCAGCACTTTTGTAAGCAGCGATACCACCGCCAATACCCAACAGGATTTTTTTGTGCATCAAGCTCATAGGAAGATTCGACTTGGTGGAGTAACTGGCGCTAAACATACCATAAAGCATACGGTGTGTCGCAGTCACAGGTGGTAAAAGTTAGGCCATACTTAACTGCTAAGGATTTAGTGGGAACGGTGGAAAGGAGTCTGCAATGGCAATCAGAGACTGGCCAGATGGTGAAGGGCCTCGGGAAAAAATGTTACAACAAGGGGCGGGTGGTCTGAGTGACGCAGAGTTATTGGCTGTGCTGTTACGCAGTGGCTTACCTGGGCAGAATGCCGTGGATATGGCGCGCGATATGCTGCTGACGTTTGGCTCATTGCGACAATTATTAGCGGCACCGGTTGAACAGGTTTGCCGTTTGCCTGGGGTTGGACCGGTAAAATTTGCCCAGTTGCAGGCGGCAGCAGAGATTTCTCGCAGAATTTCGCGAGAAAAGCTGCAAAGAGGGACGGTTTTGACAAATCCTGATTTAACTCGCGACTATTTAATGAGACAATTGGCAGACCGAGCCTACGAAGTGTTTGCCGTACTATTGCTGGACAGCCAGCACAGGGTGATTCAGTTCGTTGAACTGTTTCGGGGAACATTGGATGCCGCTTCCGTTTATCCGCGAGAAGTCGTGCGTTTGGTGTTGGAAAAGCAGGCTGCAGCGGTCATTGTTTGCCATAATCATCCGTCTGGCGTGGCAGAGCCCAGTCTGGCGGATCGGCGAATTACCGAGCGATTGAAAAACGCGCTGACAACTATTGATGTTCCTTTGCTGGATCATATGGTTGTGGGCGATTGTGAGATAGTTTCGTTCGCTGAGCGCGGGTGGTTGGAATGATCATTGGCTTGATCTTTATTCAATTATCTAGTATAACATGCGCCCTCTTTGTGCCTCGGGCGACGGCCATACGGGGTACATGAATGCTCGAGCGTTAGAAATTGTTTTTGGAGAAGATTGACATGTCTAGAGTATGCCAAGTTACTGGCAAGCGTCCAATGGTTGGTAACAACCGTTCGCACGCGAAAAACGCAACGCGTCGTCGTTTCTTGCCTAACCTGCAGAACCATCGTTTCTGGTTAGAAGACGAAAAGCGTTTTGTTCAATTGCGCGTTTCTACCAAAGGTATGCGCATTATCGACAAGAAAGGTATCGAAGTTGTTGTAGCTGAACTTCGTGCCCGTGGCGAAAAGGTGTAATAGAAAATGGCTAAAGGTAAAGGCAACCGCGAAAAGATCAAACTGGTATCCAGCGCTAAGACAGGTCACTTCTACACTACTGACAAAAACAAGCGCAACATGCCAGAGAAAATGGAGATCAAAAAATTTGATCCCGTGATCCGTCAGCACGTTATCTACAAAGAAGCTAAAATCAAGTAATTGCTTTTATGCCGAATGCTGAAAAGCCCTTTGACTTATGTTGAAGGGCTTTTTTGTTATGGGATAGAAAACGCGCAAAATGTCGTCGGCTGTTATAGGATCGCCAAGTCTGTCGAACTGTTGTCATTTATTGCAGGTATAACAGAACTCAACAGATTTGGTGTGAAAATAAATGCTTTTAAAGTGAATTAAAATGCATTAGCATGACGCGCAATACATGCTATCGGCATGTTTTTCTTTTTATCGCTATTGTAAGAGGCAAAACACAAGGTGCGTACCACTGAATTGGTTGACTCCTTTCGTCACTCAGCTCCCTATGTCAATGCTCATCGCGGCAAGACATTTGTGGTAATGCTGGGCGGCGAAGCCGTTGCCCACGGAATGTTCCGTTCAATTATCAATGATGTTGCGCTGTTGCACAGCTTGGGGATCAAAGTGGTGTTGGTATATGGTGCCAGACCACAAATTGATGCAGCATTGGCACAGAACGATATCGAACCTGCGTATCATAATGGCGTGCGTATCACTGACGAAAGTACGCTCAAGGTGATTAAGCAGGTAGCCGGTTCACTACAGTTTGATATTACCGCCAGGTTATCCATGAGCCTGTCCAATACACCAATGCAGGGCGCACAAATTAACGTTGTCAGCGGTAATTTTGTCATTGCTCAGCCACTAGGGGTGGATAACGGCGTGGACTTTTGCCTGTCAGGCAAAGTTCGCCGTATCGATACTCAAGGTCTGAAGCATATGCTTGATACCGGTGGTATCGTCCTGATGGGGCCGATTGCAGCGTCTGTTACTGGCGAAAGCTTTAACTTAACTGCAGAAGAGGTCGCAACCCAGGTTGCGATTAAACTGAAAGCAGACAAAATTATCGGCTTTTCATCACGCCACGGCATTGAAGATGAATTCGGTGAAGTGGTCGCTGAATTGATGCCAAATGATGCACAAAAGCTGCTCACCAGCCTAGCGGATCAGGAAGACATTGATCGCGGCACTCTGGCATTCCTGAAAGCCAGTATCGACGCCAGTCGCGCCGGTGTCCCACGTTGCCATCTGGTGAGTTATCAGGAAGACGGCGCGTTACTGCAGGAACTCTTTACCCGTGAAGGGATTGGGACCCAGATTGTCACTGAAAGTGCTGAACGGTTACGCCGGGCATCTATCACTGATATCGGCGGTATTTTGAACTTGATCCGGCCGTTAGAAGAGCAGGGTGTTTTGGTTAGACGTTCTCGTGAGCAACTGGAACGTGAAATCGAACAGTTCATGGTGATCGAACGTGATGGTTTAGTGATCGGTTGTGCGGCGTTGTATCCATTTGAAGAAGACAATGCCGGTGAATTTGCGTGTCTGGTCGTTCATCCAGACTATCGTGATGCTGACCGTGGCAGTTTGCTGCTGAAAAACATCATCAACCAGGCCAAGGTGCGAGGGTATGCACATCTGTTTGCCCTAACAACCCGCAGTATTCATTGGTTCCTAGAGCATGGTTTTGAGATGGTGGAAGTCGAAGCCTTACCGCAGAAGAAAAAGCAGTTATACAACTATCAACGACGTTCAAAAATTTTACGTCTTGAACTCTAATCTTAAAGCCCTGCAACGCAGGGCTTTTTTAATGCAAGAATGAAAAGTTGACATATTATGTCGGCCGGCTAAAAATAAGTCTCAAACACTTCAGGATATCGGGTACTTATCATGGAAAGCCAATGGTTTATACTCGCACCGCTAGGGAAAACTGCACATGTCAGCTTCATGCTCTTGTTATTAGTGCTGCTGGCACTGCTCATGTTTTTATTATTCAAACCAATGCCTGCAACTGCTAAAGCCGCCTCCGCTGGCCTGTTACTAGCGACGATAGGTTTTTTCACCTGGATATACTGGCAAACCAATAACGCAGGATTATCGCTTTCCGCGAAAACACTGGATATCAAGGTGCCTTTATATAGCCAAAGTATTGCGTTATCCCATCTACAGTTACAGCAGGCGCAAACAATTAATCTCGCCGACAAGGCAACCCCGGCTTTATCGTGGCGAACTAATGGCGTTGGATTACCTGGGTATAGTTTAGGTTGGTTTCGACTGGATTCTGGCAGCAAAGCGTTTGCTGCCGTCACCGATAGTCATAATGTGATAATGGTGCCTACAGATTTAGGCTACACCTTGTTACTGAGTACCGTCGATCCCTCATCGCTTTTGCGGGCATTAAAAGCGGCGTCTACGCCTTAACAGCATGTTACTAGTGAAGACCGCCAGCGCTGCCCAGATAAAGCCAAAAGTCACGCTTTTTTCCATATCAAAACGTTCGTGGAACCAGGTAATGGCCATAATGAACATGATACTGGGACCGACATATTGAAAGAACCCAAGCGTACTTAAAGGAATACGGACCGCCGCACCAGCAAAACATAGTAAAGGAATGGTCGTGATGACCCCGGCGGCAATCAGTAACAGATTTAAATGCCAGCCATTGGCGAACATGTGGCTGGTTGTTGGTGCATCACCCAATATCACATAAAGGATCGCGGGTGGCACCAGTACGGCTGTTTCCACTAACAGCCCAGTGGCAGCGTCAATGTTGACCTTTTTGCGCAGTAAGGCATAAAAACCGAACGTGGCCGCCAAGCCTAAAGATACCAGCGGTATAGATCCAAAGGAGATTAATTGAATAGCTACTCCTGACGCAGCTAACAACACTGCCAGCCATTGCCAGCGATTGAGCTTTTCAGACAAAAATATTAGGCCGAGCATCACGTTGAACAACGGATTGATAAAATAGCCGAGACTGGCATCCAACAGGTGATCATTGTTGACTGCCCAGATAAACAACAGCCAGTTGCCCGCAATCAGAACTGATGTTACCAGGAGTACTGACAGCTGTTTCGGCCGACGTAATAGTGCTCTGAGCTGACCAAATCCGCCCATAAAACTCATCATGATCCCCATCAGTAGGAACGACCAAATGATGCGATGAATAAGGATCTCAATCGGAGATACCTGATGTAGCAATTTAAAATAGAGTGGGGCAAATCCCCAAAAAATATAGGCACAAAGTGCCAGAATAATGCCTTTACGGTATTCAGATTCAGCCATGGAAAGTATTTGAAAAGAACTTAGGAACTGGATTGTATGGGGCAAGCCACTGAATACGCAAGCACACTTAAGAAGTGAATAATCTCAACACCGGAAAACGCTGATTGTGGCTGGTGCTCTGGTTGAATTGTCCGTTAAAATAGTACTGAATTTTGCCATAATAATTGATGATGGAACACGCTCTTACTTCGCATTCAGCAATGCTTTCACAAACAGCAACAGCGCCATTGGAACTGATGCTGCGTCAAGTATTCGGCTATCAAAGTTTTCGTCTCGGACAACGCGAGGTGATGGACCAGATACTGAGCGGGCAGGATTGCTTGGTCGTTATGCCCACCGGTGGCGGCAAAAGCCTGTGTTACCAGTTGCCTGCATTGCTGATGCCGGGATTGACGATTGTGGTATCGCCTTTGATCTCCTTAATGAAGGATCAAGTCGATAGCTTATTGCAATCGGGGGTTAATGCGGCTTACCTCAATTCATCTTTGCCGCGGGAACAGCAACTACAGATATTGCGACAACTGCATGAGCGAGAGCTGCAACTGCTTTATATCTCACCCGAGCGGCTATTGCAGCCAACCTTCTTAGAGCGGCTGCAGCATTTGTCAGTGTCGATGTTTGCCATTGATGAAGCCCATTGTATCAGTCAATGGGGTCATGATTTTCGCCCTGAATACGCTCAGCTCGGTATTTTAAAACAGTCATTTCCTCATATCCCGGTAATGGCGCTGACGGCAACCGCTGATCAAACTACGCGGTTGGATATTTGTCAGCGACTACAGATCCATCCATACGAATTGCTCTCCAGTTTTGACCGTCCCAACATTCGCTATACCGTTGCAGAAAAATTAAATGCGGCTAATCAGCTACGGCAATTTATTACAACGCAGCAAGGGGCCTCAGGTATTGTGTATTGCTCTAGTCGTCGTCGCGTGGATGAGGTGGCTGAACGGCTGCGGCAACAAGGGTTTTCTGCTGAGGCATATCATGCTGGTATGACTCAGGAAGCGCGCAGTAGTGTGCAAGAGCGGTTTCTGAAAGATCAACTGGATATCGTGGTGGCAACGGTGGCCTTTGGTATGGGGATCAACAAATCCAATGTGCGTTATGTGGTGCATTATGATTTGCCTAAAAGCATCGAGTCCTACTATCAAGAAACGGGACGAGCCGGTCGGGATGGGTTGGAAGCCGAGGCTTTATTATTATTTGAACCGGCGGATATTGGCCGTGTACGCCATCTGATTGATCAAGGTTCGCCCGGACCGCAACAGGATGTGGAATTACATAAGTTAAATACCATGGCGGCGTTTGCTGAAGCCCAGACTTGTCGTCGACAGGTACTACTGCATTATTTCGGTGAAACGGCGGATAAGCCGTGCGGCAACTGTGATATCTGCCTAGATCCTCCTAAACGTTATAACGGTACTGAAGATGCTCAGAAGGTACTGTCATGCGTCTATCGCTTAAAACAGCGTTTTGGTATCAATCATGTTATTGAGGTGCTGCGTGGAGCAAGTGTTGCGGCCGTGGTTGAACGAGGCCACGATAAATTATCTACATGGGGGATTGGTAAAGATAAATCCCATGAACATTGGTTAAGTGTTATTCGTCAACTGATCCATCTGGGGCTGATTAACCAAGACATCACTCGCGGCTCATGTCTCACACTCAATGATGCAGCCAGACCGGTCCTTAAGGGAAATGTGGCGCTGATGTTGGCCGAACCGCGACTGACAATACCGGTGACCAGACGTCGTCACGGACATCAGGCACCGTTAAATTATGATCGAAAGCTATTCGCCAGATTGAAAATGTTACGTCGCAGTGTGGCGGAGGATTTAGATGTACCACCGTATCTGGTTTTCAACGACGCCACCCTAGCTGAAATGGCAGCGATATTACCCACCAGCGAAAGAGAACTGCTCGCTATCAATGGCGTCGGAGAACGCAAACTGGCGCGGTTTGGCAATCCCTTTTTGGATGAAATCACGGCTTACTTGGCCGGAGACTGAAAACTCTCCTCATTACGGCTGCGACTGAGTTGGCTGATACTCGCCCTTTTGAGCAGTGTTTGTAATGTGTCGGGCTGCTTCAGTGAGGCGATTCCGACATGTGATTTACTGGTATGCCAGCGCTGTAATACAGGATCAAGTTGCTCAACGACACGTTCCGAACCGGCGTTTGACGTATAGGGCAGGATGACGAGTAGTTCCTCCGCAGAATGCTGGATCAGCTTATCCTGCTCTCTTAATTTTTTTTCAATCTCGTCCTGTAACGCTGGCAAATCAATCTGGCGCACATGACGAATATCAACCAGCAGCAAGCTGAGCGGTTGGCCGGTCTTTTTGGCGTTAGCCAACATGCTTTCTGCCAACTGTTCATCATTACGTTGAGCTAAGTTGGTGACTAGCGTCCAGCCACGACTTTTACTGAATACCCATAAGGCCATGCCGGCAATTACCAACAACAGAAAGATAACCAATGCATAAATACGATCAAGTTGTTGCTGCTGATTGAGCGTCGCTTCGCGAATTTGCTGTTGCGCCTGAGTTTGTTGTTGTTCTTGTAGCTCCAACTTGGCTTTGTACTGCATAAACTGGGTATTATTGAGTTTTTCTTGCGCCTTTTGATTTGCCTCAACGGCAAGTTGCATAGCTTGGTAGGCATCGCTGTAGTCTTTATTTTGAGCGTGAATTTTGGCTTGCAGTGTATAAGCACTGGCGAGATCATCATACTGAGCTAGCTTTTGGGCAAAATTAGCCGATGAGTGCAGTAGTTCTAATGCTTCCTTTGGTCTTGCTTGTTTCATCCGAATTAGGGCCAGTACTCTTTGGACTCTGAGTAGTTGATAGAAGTTATTATGCTCAATGAGAGTCTTAGTGGCATCGTCCAAAAATTTTTCAGCGGCCTCGATATTGCCTAACTTAAATTCGATAGCACCGATTTGAATTTGACTAACGGCATACTCTTGAGATGAGCTAATTTCTGGTAGTAAATCTATGGCTTGTTGTAGTGCGGTTAAGCTTTTTTCTTTATCGCCGGAGTCCAGCGCTATTCTGGAGCTCATAACTAATAGAGATTGACGCACTTTTCCTTTACTCTGCGGATCATGTAGTGCTAACTCAATGTAGTAATTGGCTTGTGGAAGATCCCCAGTCGCGTGCATTACACTGGCCATATCGGCATATATATATGCTAGGGGCGGCCAAGCCCAGTTATCTTTTTGATTATGTAGGTCCGGATAGACGTCTAAGGAGAGACGCAAACTTTCTATAGCCGAAGTGTAGTTGCCAACACCAATCTCAAATTGTCCTTTTAGCCGCAATGCACTAACCATTGCTTGAGGTTGATAACGGCTTTTAGCATCTTCGATAGCCGCGTCTAACAGAGGAAATGCGTTTTTTAAATCGTCTGTATAGCCATATCCATCAGCTTCACACTGCTGAAAGTAAGCTATGGCTGGTTCCAATTTTAGAAATCGTGCTTTTTTTTGTGCTTCCTGGGCTAACTTAATTGCTGCCTCATGTTCTCCTAGTTGAAGCAATACATGACATTTAAGCAGTTGTAGCCGCAATAGCTGTTTATCAGTAAGAGATTGCTTTTTCAGTGAATCTAACTGTTGGTTAGCTTGACTGGGATATTGATAGACCAAAGAAACCAGTTCATCCAGAGCTTCATTGGTATCGGCGAGCGCTGGTGTGATAACAAACAGCAAACTCAATACCAAAATGCGAAAGTCCATTTACTCTCCGTTTTTTCTTTGCAATCCAGTGGTGAAAAATCGAGCGGCGATTATAACGTGTTTTAACGGTTTTGTTGCACAGGAAATCAATGGTATGACATTTTTAACGATTTTATTGTTATCTGGTGCCGATAACGCTGCAAATTTAATAGATTTGGCAGATGACTAAATGAAATTGTCTCAGAAATGAAAATTGGGTTGACAGCAGCGCTTAAGCCGGTTAATTATTGGACCGCACCGTTGAATAGTTCCGGTGGCACAGTGACAAATGACAGACGAATTTTTAGTATATTTGGTATGAAAAACTACAGCAAATCACTCTCTCTCCTCCTCCTTACTCTCGCAAGCGCTGCGCGGAGGAGTTGATGCTGTCTACCAGATAGTGAAAGGAAAACTCAAAACCCCGCGCCGAATACGCGGGGTTTTTTGTTTTCAGCATTAATGTATTGATATGACCGATATCTACCGATGGAGAAATCAGATGTCTGACAAAGTATTTATTTTTGATACCACATTGCGTGACGGTGAACAGGCGTTGGCAGCCAGTCTGTCCGTAAAAGACAAATTGCAGATCGCCCTGGCACTTGAACGCCTGGGGGTAGACATCATGGAGGTGGGCTTCCCGGTGTCTTCTCCCGGTGATTTTGAATCGGTGCAAACCATTGCTCGTACTATCAAAAACAGTCGTGTTTGTGCTTTGTCTCGCGCACTGGAAAAAGATATTGATGCGGCAGCCCAGGCGCTGGCGGTGGCAGAGCAGTTCCGTATTCATACGTTTATCTCCACGTCCAACATTCACGTTGAAAGCAAGCTGAAACGCTCTTTTGACCAGGTATTGGAAATGGCCGTTGGCGCCGTTAAATATGCCCGTCGTTTCACCGATGATGTCGAGTTTTCTTGCGAAGATGCTGGTCGTACGCCAATCGATAATCTGTGCCGCATGGTTGAAGCCGCAATTACTGCCGGGGCGCGTACCATCAATATTCCCGATACCGTGGGTTACACTATTCCCAACGAGTTTGGTGGCATAATCCAGACGTTGTTTAATCGGGTCCCCAATATCGATCAGGCGGTGATTTCCGTACACTGCCATGACGATCTGGGGTTGTCCGTGGCAAACTCTATTGCTGCAGTGCAGCAGGGCGCTCGCCAAATCGAATGTACCGTCAATGGTATTGGTGAGCGTGCCGGTAACTGTTCTCTGGAAGAGATTGCGATGATCCTGGCCACCCGTAAAGATTTCCTGGGCTTGGAAACCAGTATTAATGCCAAAGAAATTTATCGGACTTCCGCGTTAGTGAGCCAGATATGCAATATGCCGGTGCAGCCTAACAAAGCGATTGTCGGCTCCAATGCCTTTACCCACTCCTCTGGTATTCATCAGGACGGCATGTTGAAGGCGAAAAATACCTATGAAATCATGACGCCGGAAAGCATCGGGCTGAATCGTAACAATCTGAACATGACCTCTCGTTCTGGCCGCCATGTGATTAAACACCGGATGCAGGAGATGGGTTATGGCGAAAATGATTACTCACTGGATGTGCTGTACGACAAATTCCTGAAATTAGCCGATAAAAAAGGTCAGGTATTTGATTATGACCTGGAAGCGCTGGTGTTCATGGAAGGTAAGATTGAGGGCGATGAATATTATCAGATGGAGCAGTTGGCGATTGCGTCGGACTCTATCAAGGGTGAAGCATCTGCCACTGTACAATTGAATATTGGTGGTGAAAGTGTCAACGCTACCGCCAGCGGTAACGGCCCGGTGGATGCCGCTTATCATGCGATTGCCAAGGCCAGCGGCACTGAAGTAAATATCAACAGTTACAAGCTGAGTGCTAAAGGTGAAGGCCAGGATGCGCTGGGACAGGTGGATATTACCGCGCGTTACCGCGGGCAGAATTTCCACGGCGTGGGCTTAGCCACAGATGTGGTTGAAGCATCTGCATCCGCACTGGTATATGTGATGAACCTGATCCACCGCGCGGACCAGGTTGCCGATCAAAAACAGAAAATTATGGAAAAGAAGGAATTGGGTGGCGTATGAGTTACAAAGTAGCCGTATTGGCGGGCGACGGTATTGGCCCGGAAGTGATGGCCGAGGCTCGCAAAGTGCTGGTAGAGGTAGAAAAGCGTTTCGGTCTGGACATTGAATATAGTGAATATGATGTTGGTGGCGCGGCTATTGATAACCATGGATGTCCGTTACCCGAAGCAACACTGAAAGGTTGCGACCAGGCCGATGCCATATTGTTTGGTTCTGTGGGAGGCCCCAAATGGCAGCATTTGCCACCCGACAGTCAGCCTGAGCGTGGAGCCTTATTGCCACTGCGTGGTCATTTTCAGCTGTTCTGTAACCTGCGTCCGGCAAAATTACATGATGGCTTGGAGGCATTGTCGCCACTGCGTGCCGATATCTCTTCCCAAGGCTTTGATGTCGTGTGTGTGCGCGAATTGACTGGCGGTATCTACTTTGGCAAACCCAAAGGTCGTCAGGGCGAAGGCGAAACTGAAGAAGCGTTTGACACCATGCGCTACAGTCGTCGTGAAATTCGCCGCATCGCGAAGATTGCCTTTGAAACCGCCCGGCTGCGCAAGCAAAAAGTCACCTCAATTGATAAAGCCAACGTACTTGCCTGTTCCGTACTGTGGCGTGAAGTTGTCGAAGAAGTGGCAAAAGATTACCCCGATGTCACGCTGGAGCATATGTACATCGATAATGCCACCATGCAATTGCTGCGGCGCCCATTTGATTTTGATGTGGTGCTGTGCTCTAACCTGTTTGGTGACATTCTGTCTGATGAAATTGCCATGTTGACGGGTTCCATGGGGCTGCTGTCCTCTGCCTCCATTAATGGCAGCGGCTTCGGTTTATATGAGCCTGCTGGCGGCAGCGCCCCGGATATTGCCGGCAAAGGGATTGCTAATCCGGTAGCGCAGATCCTCTCTGCCGCACTGATGCTGCGTTATTCTCTGCAACAGGAAGATGCGGCTTGTGCTATTGAGCGAGCAGTCGGCAAAGCCTTGGCCGAGGGTTTCCTTACTGGTGAGCTGTTACCCGCTGCACAACGTGACCAGGCAAAAACAACCAAGCAGATGGGCGACTTTATCGCCAATGCGATCCGGGAAGGTGTGTGACATGGGAAAAACATTGTACGAAAAAGTGTGGGATACCCATGTGGTGGCCACTCCTGAAGGCGAAGCGCCAATCATCTATGTTGATCGGCACCTGGTTCATGAAGTGACTTCACCGCAAGCATTTAGTGGCTTAAAAATGGCGGGTCGTAAACTGCGCGCCCCCGAAAAGACTTTTGCCACGATGGATCACAACACCTCTACTCGCAGTGCCAGTCTGGACGCCCTGAGTCCGATGGCTCGGACTCAGGTGGAAACCCTGCAACAGAATTGCCAGGACTTCGGCGTCCGCCTTTACGACATTCATAATCCCAGACAAGGGATTGTGCATGTGATGGGGCCGGAGTTAGGGATCACTTTGCCCGGTACTGTCATCGTCTGCGGCGATTCGCATACCGCTACTCACGGTGCGTTTGGGGCCTTGGCCTTTGGTATTGGTACCTCTGAAGTGGAGCATGTGCTGGCAACCCAGACACTGCGGCAGCTGAAAGCCAAAACCATGAAAATCGAAGTCCGTGGACAGGTCGGTGAAGGCATTACTGCCAAAGATATCGTCCTGGCCATTATCGGTAAGATTGGCATGGATGGCGGTACCGGTCATGTTGTCGAATTCTGTGGTGACGCCATCCGCGCGTTATCGATGGAAGGCCGCATGACACTGTGCAACATGGCTATCGAAATGGGCGCTAAAGCTGGCATGGTTGCGCCAGATCAAACCACGTTTGATTACTTGCAGGGTCGAGAATTTGCACCTAAAGGTGAAGCCTGGGAACAGGCGGTAGCTGCTTGGAAGCAGCTGCACAGCGACGCAGATGCCAAATTTGATGTGACAGTAGTGTTGGAAGCCGCTGACATAGCACCGCAACTGACCTGGGGGACAAATCCTGGACAAGTCACCGCTATTGACCAACCTGTGCCAAATCCGGCCGATGAAGCCGATCCTGTAGTGCGTGGCAGCATGGAAAAGGCACTGCAGTATATTGGGTTGATCCCCGGTACCTTGATGACAGATGTGGCGGTTAATAAAGTTTTCATTGGTTCCTGTACTAATTCGCGCATTGAAGATCTGCGCAGTGCGGCAGCGCAAATCCGCGGCCGTAAAGTCGCCGCTAGTGTGAATGCGATTGTGGTACCAGGATCTGGTCAAGTGAAAGCTCAGGCAGAAGCAGAAGGTTTGGATAAGATTTTCACTGATGCCGGTTTTGAATGGCGCTTGCCTGGCTGTTCAATGTGTCTGGCAATGAATGATGACCGCTTGGCCCCTGGTGATCGTTGTGCATCTACCAGTAACCGTAATTTTGAGGGCCGTCAGGGACGCGGAAGCCGCACCCATCTGGTAAGCCCGGCAATGGCCGCCGCCGCCGCAATTGCGGGTCATTTCGTTGATATTCGCCAGAGTGCAGAGGAGAAATAAGATGCAGGCTTTTACTGTTCATACCGGGATTGCCGTGCCTCTGGACAATGCCAACGTAGATACCGACCAAATTATTCCTAAGCAGTTTCTGTCTAAAGTCACTAAAGATGGCTTTGGGGTGCATCTGTTTCATGATTGGCGCTATCTGGACGATGCAGGAACTCAGGCAAATCCTGATTTTGTAATGAATCAGGCACGTTACCAAGGGGCTTCTATCTTATTGGCGCGGGAAAACTTCGGTTGTGGCTCCAGCCGTGAGCATGCACCATGGGCTCTGGCTGACTATGGACTGCGTGCGATTATTGCCCCGAGTTTCGCTGATATCTTTTATGGTAATGCGATTAACAATGGCTTGTTACCAGTTAAATTGGCCGCTGATGAGGTCGATCAGCTGTTTGAGGAAGTGACTGCGAAGGTTGGCGCCAAAGTGACGGTGGATTTACAGGCCTTAGAGGTTATTGCGCCGAGTGGTAAGCGTTTTGCCTATACACTTGCACCGTCTGCACGTCACAATTTGTTGAATGGCTTGGATGCCATCGGCTTGACCTTGGGACATGAAGCCCAAATTGCTGAATATGAAGGAAAACTACCTGCTTGGCGCGGGTAAGTTAATCAGCAATAAAAAAGAGCCTGCGGGCTCTTTTTTATTTTCAGCGTACACCTGTACTACCAATAATCCGATGTTACTCATATAAGCTTGAAGTAAAGTTACTCGAGTTGTCTTCTTTTTATTATGAATGCAATAAATATCTAAATATTTCAATATATTAACTACGTGCCTTGCTAAGTTTTTTATCGGCAGCAATTAATGGCAGTGATTTATACTGAAGAATTAATTTAAAAATTGAGAACATTTGTTTATTTATAATTCAAATAAAAAATAAATAAAAACAATATATTAATAAAAATATTGAAAATTTATAAAGATATTTAAGAGTATTGTTGTTCCTGATTTTTTGAAATTTAATTGTTTAAAACGAGTGTTTGATAAAAATTTATCACTTATATTTTCACTAAAGCAGAATAAAACTCTGAATTATTGGCAATGCTTGCAAAGATCTTCTGTCGCGGTAAACTGCATCGCCAAAATAATAACAAGTATTTCAACAATTATACTCAACAGACTAGACGAGAATAACAATGAAGAAACAAAAGATTACTTTAGCCATATCAATAGCGATTTTGGGGATCGCAGCTCAGACTCAGGTTCAGGCGGCAGGTTTCCAATTAGCAGAATCCTCCGCGACCGGACTCGGCCGCGCGTTTGCCGGTGAAGGTGCTTCAGCTGAAAATGCTTCCGTTCAGGCGCGTAATCCAGCCATGCTGAGTTACTTAGAAGGTCGACAAATGTCGGTTGGTGCTGTTTACGTTATGCCTTCTGTAAGCACTCCCGGCACTCTTACTATTGATTCAGCATTATTGCCACAGTCAATTTCCATGAATGCGGATGTGGACGATGTGGCCAATAACGCATTAGTGCCAAATTTCTATTATTCCAGCCAATTGAATGACCGTTGGACATGGGGTCTGGCAATTAACTCCAACTATGGTTTATCCACCGAGCTTGATAGCACTGCAGCAGCGGCTATTTTCGGCAACAAAACGTCGGTCACTACGGTTGAAGTGAATCCAAACATTGCCTATCGCATCGACCAACGCTTCACCGTCGGCGGCGGTTTGCGTTACGTCTATGGCAAAGGGGAAATTGGTGCATCCACGCCTGGATGGATCAGTGCTGTGGGGGCTTATGTGCCATCATTGGCGTCCAGTTTGCCACCAGCTGGTACTGAACTGAAGTATCTGAAAGGTGATGATTACGGCTACGGTTACCAGGTGGGTGCCAGCTGGCAAATTGATCCTAACAACCGTATCGGGGTTTCTTATCACAGCAAAGTCGATCTGACCCTCAGTGGCCATGCCAGTGGCTTACTGTACACCGGTGGCTCCAGCCAAGTAGACGGTTACCTGCCACTGGAACTGCCTGCCTTTGCCGAACTGTCATCTTTCCATCAGTTGACTGATAACTGGTCAATGCAAGCCAGTGTCAACTGGACCGATTGGAGTGTGTTTGACGAGTTAGTGGCCTACTTCCCAGGTGAGCAAAAGCCATTGGGCAATATCACCAGTGATGTTGTTAAAGAAGAACACTTCAAAGATAACTGGCGCTTTGCGCTCGGTACTATGTATCACATCAATGAATCCTGGTTATTGCGTGCCGGTGTCGCCTTGGATAAGACCGCTGTAAGTGATGAAAATCGTACCATCACAATTCCGGATAGTGATCGTCACTGGGTCAGTGTTGGGGTGGGTTACGCTGCTACCAAAAATCTGAATATCGATTTGGGCGTCAGTTATCTGCGTACTCATGGTTCTGCTCCCATTAACGAAACCCAGAATATGCTAGGTTTAGCTCAAGTGACGTTTAATGGTGAATCTACAGGCCATGTATGGCTGGCAGGTTTGCAGGTATCTTACAAGATTTAATCGCTGCATATTCAGCAAAAACCCCGCATAGCGGGGTTTTTTTATTGTTGATGTCTAAGGTTTTGCTTTAAACATCAATATCAATAAAAGTCCCTTTGCCTTCTTCGACCGCTTTTGCTGGTGGTGGTTGGTCCGCCTGTCTACGACTGGATTTACGACGTTCACGGGCGAATGGCTTTTGCTCTTTACGGCGATCGTAGCGGAGTCTGCGATCATTATTCACCGGTTGTTGGAATTGCGGATCATCCGGGTTATACGCGGCGATAGCCGTAGCTGTACTCACCTGCTGAACATCTTTCTGCGGTTCATAGGTGGCTTTAGCCGGTTGCGCTACCATGGCGTAGATACTGTCTAATCCCATACCGGTTCCTCTTAACGGCGATGATAAAAATGGGTTAAAATGTCCCTATAAATTTATTATCGACCGATCCTGATCACATTTTAGTCTTTTTTGTCCATTTGTTGTGCATAATTTGTTCTTTAATCTCGCTCAAAATGATTCCTCAAGTGTCTCAGTCTGGCCACTTACAGCGCTGTTTTCTCCACAATCGTGGTTAGCTTTTTCATCGACCAGTGTATCTATCACGTTAATTAGCAAGAAATAGTTGTGTACATCCACAAAAATCCACTTTTTTACGCAGATCCCAAACTTTGAATCATGCCAGTCTAACCCGCTTGGAGACTGGCTTTAAACGGGATCCCGTCCCTTGACAAGCTTTATTGACTATCCCTACACTTAGCACTTGTGGGAATTTGTGGAAAATAGTGGATCAAAAAGGATCAAAGGGGACTGACGAGTGTTTTCCGGGGCCAGTGCGCTGAATTTGGATGCCAAAGGACGGATCGCGATGCCAACGCGATTCCGCGAAGATTTGCGCGCCCAAGAACAAGGCAAGCTCGTCGTGACCGTTGATATTCAGTCACCATGTCTGTTGATTTACCCCGCCGAAGAATGGGCCAAAGTGCTGGCAAAGTTGCTGAAACTTTCTGATCTCCAACCTCAAGAGCGAGCAATAAAGCGGCTGTTGTTAGGTTATGCCCAAGACTGCGAACTGGACAGTAATGGCCGTATTTTGCTGACCCCGCCACTGCGGCAATATGCCGCACTCGATAAAAAGGCGATGTTAGTCGGTCAGTTGAACAAATTTGAGTTGTGGGATGAGCAGACATGGCAGCAGCAGCTGGCCGATAGTCTGAATTTGATCCAAAGCGATGGACTGGAAGCCAGTGAGCGGTTGGCGGATTTTTCACTCTGAAGCAGCGATATAACTAAAGAAGAGATTGATGAGTCAGAATTACGCGCACCAGTCGGTTTTGCTGCAGGAAGCAATCGACGGTTTGAATATCCGCCCTGATGGCATTTATGTCGACGGTACTTTTGGTCGTGGTGGTCACTCGCGTCAAATTCTTAGTCGGCTTGGACCCAATGGCCGCTTAATCGCTATCGACCGTGACCCGCAAGCCATTGCTGCGGCTGAGGCGCTGGCTGATGATACGCGTTTCTCTATTATTCACGGTGGTTTTGGTGGGCTGGCAGGCTACATCGATGACTTAGGATTGACCGGCAAGATCGACGGGGTACTGTTAGACCTTGGCGTTTCTTCTCCACAACTTGATGATGCGGACCGTGGTTTCAGTTTCTTGCGTGATGGCCCATTAGACATGCGCATGGACAACAGTAAGGGTGAAACTGCGGCAGAGTGGTTGGCTCGCGCTGATGTTGAAGACATGGCCTGGGTATTTAAAACCTATGGCGAAGAGAAAAATGCCCGGCATATCGCCCGTTGTATCGCGGCTGATCGTGACACCACGCCTTTTTTACGCACCAAAGATCTGGCCTCACTCATTGAACGCATTACTAAGCAGCGTGAACGCAACAAACATCCCGCTACCAGGGTGTTTCAGGCGATCCGTATTTACATCAATAGCGAACTGGATCAAATCCAGCAGGCGCTGGATGGTGCTTTAGCCGTATTGGCACCCGCAGGCCGCTTATCAGTGATTAGCTTTCATTCGCTGGAAGATCGGTTAGTCAAACGCTTTATGCGCCACCACAGTCAGGCGGCAGAAGTTCCTTATGGTTTGCCCGTAACAGAAGAGCAGTTGCAACAGAATCGCAAACTGAAAACGCTTGGCAAAGCCATCAAACCTTCAGATGCAGAACTTGATGTGAACGCCCGTGCTCGCAGTTCGGTGTTGCGCGTCGCGGAACGCTTAGGGGATTGAGATGGAGGCCTCCAAGCAACAGCCTAATCTAGCGCGCATTGTGGTGGCCGACATCTGGCATCACAAATGGCTGATGCTGTTGTCATGTCTGGTCATTGGTAACGCTGTCGCTGTTGTTTACACCAGTCATATCAGCCGCTATCAGACCAGTCAGCTGAGTAAATTGCAGCAGGAACGCGACCAACTGGATATTGAATGGCGCAATTTACTGTTGGAAGAGCAGTCGCTGGCGGAACACAGTCGCGTGACCCGTATCGCGACCAAAGAACTGGATATGGTACGTCCGTTACCCAATGAAGAGGTCATAGTGAGACTTCCATGAGAAAACAGGCAAAAAGGATTTTCAAGCCTCAACCTATACACTGGCGACTCAAGGCGGTGGTAGTAACGGTGTGCCTGTTGTTTGTTTCTCTGGTCGGTCGAGCTGCGTATATCCAGGTCCTGCAGCCGGAAATGCTGCGTCATGAAAGCGATATGCGTACACTGCGCACGACTTCTTCAGAAGTTCAGCGTGGCCTTATCACAGACCGCAATGGTGAAATGCTGGCCGTAAGCGTGCCGGTAAAAGCGATTTATGCGGATCCCAAAGTGGTTAGCGATGAAAACGGCTTCGCTGATATGCGCCGTTGGCAGGCGTTAGCTGATGTCCTGCACCAACCGGAAACTGAACTGGTTGATAGGGTTAAATCTAACGCCACTAAACGTTTTATCTATATTCAACGGCAGGTTACGCCCACCGTCGCTGATTATATTAAGCAACTGAAACTCCCCGGTATTTACCTGAAGTCTGAATCCCGTCGTTACTATCCCACCGGTGAAATTACTGCGCAGTTAGTGGGTATTACCAATATTGACGATGTCGGCATTGAAGGTCTGGAAAATACCTATGATAACTGGCTGACCGGTACGCCCGCCAAAGAGCAAGTGCGTAAATCTCGCGATGGTCAGGTGGTGGAACGCCTCGGCATCATCCAGCAGGGTGAACGTTCTAATGATCTGGTGTTAAGTCTGGATCAGCGCATTCAGCAACTGGCCTATCGGGAGCTGAAGCGCGCCACAGAAATGTATCAGGCCGCATCGGCATCGTTGGTGATGATTGATGTGCGTACCGGCGAAATTCTGGCAATGGCGAATACTCCGTCCTACAACCCGAATGCCCGAGATGATCTCGAAAGTTTCCGCATGCGTAACCGGGCGGTAACCGACGCATATGAACCAGGCTCCACGGTTAAGCCCTTTGTGATGGCGGCGGCGCTGGAAGCCGGAATTGTCAAACCGGGTGATTTGGTTGATACCTCTCCGGGTTGGATGCGTATCGGTGGCTCAATTGTGCGTGATGGCCACAATCTCGGCGATATTTCACTGGCTACCATTCTGATCAAATCCAGCAACATGGGGATTAGTAAATTGGCGCTGGAAATGCCGATTCAGCAGTTGCTGGGAACATACCAGTCGCTGGGGCTTGGCAATTACACCGGCGTGAATCTCACCGGCGAAAGCACCGGGCTGATACCTGATCGTCATCGTTGGTCTGATTTTGAACGGGCGACCTTGGCCTTCGGCTATGGCCTGACTGTCACGCCGCTGCAGTTGGCCCGCATGTATGCCACGCTTGGCAGCGGCGGTATTTTACGTCCGGCTTCGGTGCTGAAACTGAAACAGGCACCTGAAGGCGTTCGGGTGCTGTCTGAAACATCGGCGAAGGAAGTATTGAAAATGCTGGTGGGTGTCACTGAAGCAGGCGGTACCGGTACCAAAGCGCATATTGACGGTTATCCTGTGGCCGGTAAGTCAGGCACCAGCCGTAAAGCCGTCGCTGGTGGGTATGGTGATGATTACGTAGCACTATTTGCCGGTGTTGCGCCCGCAAATGACCCACGTCTGGCGATGGTAGTCGTCGTCAACGATCCCAAAGGCGATCACTACTATGGTGGTGATGTGTCTGGCCCGGTCTTTGGCAAAGTGATGTCAGGGGCTTTACAAATGCTGAACGTTGAACCTGTCACGCCGCAACAGCAGGTACAGTTAGCCGGCACTCCCAGGAGGAAAGAGTGATGTTGCTTAAAGATCTTCTTGCCCCTTGGTTTCATTATGCCGGCAGTGAAGTGGTGAATGCGCCGACACTCGACAGCCGTAAGATTGTTGATGGCGGCTTATTTATTGCGGTGCCTGGATTTAAGACGGATGGTCGCGAGTATATCGCGGCGGCCTTCAAAAACGGCGCAGCTGCGGTGTTAAAGCATACCGATAACCCGGATGACCATGGGAAAGTCGGTACTGCTGATGGGCTGGTGATCGAATTCTTCCGCCTGAATCGGCAGGTATCGGCAATCGCCGCACAATATTACGGTTTGATAGCCGGTAAGCCGCGCATTGTTGGGGTGACTGGCACTAATGGTAAAACCTCGGTAACACAGCTGATTGCGCAGTGGGTGGAATTATATGGTCAGCAAGCTGGCGTCATGGGCACCTTGGGCAACGGTCGCCCCGGGCAGTTACAAGACACCGGCAACACCACGGCTGATGCCATTACCTTGATGTCACAGTTCAAACAGATGGGTGAAGCCGGCGTGGATGTCTGTGCCATGGAAGTGTCGAGCCATGGGTTGGTGCAGGGGCGGGTCGATGCGGTGCCATTTGAAATTGCCGTGTTCACCAACCTCAGTCGCGATCACCTGGATTTTCATAAGAGTATGGAAGCGTACGCAGCGGCAAAGCAGCGTTTATTACGGTTCCCAACAGTGAAAAAAGCGGCGCTCAATCTCGACGACCACACTGGCTCCACTTGGTTTGACAGCATGGACCGGCAACGACTGCTGGGATTCAGTATTCATGATGATCCGCGTGCCAGCTTGCTTGCTTTGGAGGCGGATTATCATCATGCAGGGATCCAGGCTCGCATCAAATGGCCAGAGGGGGAAGGCCAACTGCAAACACCTTTGTTGGGTGAGTTCAACCTGTCAAATCTGTTGGCGGCGTTATCGGCGTTATATGCGCTTGGTTATCCTTTGCAACAAATGTTGGCTTTAGCGCCAAAGCTGCAACCTGTGCCGGGGCGTATGGAATGTTTCGTAGCGCCCACCGGATTTTCGATAGTTGTGGATTACGCTCACACCCCTGATGGCTTGGAAAAAGCGTTAGTTGCGGCCCGTGAGCACTGCACCGGGCGGCTGTGGTGTGTTTTTGGTTGCGGTGGTGACCGTGATACAGGCAAGCGGCCGCAGATGGCGGCAATCGCTGAGCGGTTGGCTGATCGCGTGATGATCACCAGCGATAACATCCGCAGTGAAGACCCTCAACAAATTATTAATGACATCATAGCGGGTCTGACGCATCCGCAACAGGTGCTGACTGAAGTGGATCGCGTTCAAGCCATTCATCAGGTTGTCAGCCAGGCGCAAGCCGGAGATTTAATCGTGCTGGCAGGTAAAGGGCATGAAACATATCAGGAAATTGCCGGAGTGAAACATCATTACGATGAACGGGCTCTTGCCCGGGAACTGTGCGGGGGCCAACAATGATCTCGCTGACCTTAGGTGACATCGCAACCGCGTTACAGGGACAACTGTTATCCCAGACATCGGCAGATGTGCCGATAGGTAGTGTCAGTACTGATAGTCGTGACATAGCCGCGGGCGGTTTGTTTATTGCGCTGAAGGGTGAGCGATTTGACGGTCACGATTATGCGCAGACAGCCGTCAATTCAGGGGCGGGCGCGTTATTGGTGAGTCGCTTGTTACCGTTAGATCTGCCACAAATTCTGGTACCGGATACTCATAAGGCGCTCGGCCAGCTGGGTGCCTTGGTGCGTGATCGGCTCAATCCTCGCTGTGTGGCGCTGACTGGTTCTAATGGTAAAACCAGCGTCAAAGAGATGGTGGCGACCATCCTGTCACAACACGCATCAGTGCTCTATACCTCGGGCAATTTCAACAATGATATCGGCGTGCCGTTAACCGCGCTGCGCTTGGAACCGCAACATCAATATGCCGTGTTTGAATTAGGTGCCAACCATCCGGGGGAAATTGATTACACTTCGGCGATTGTGCGTCCTGACGTGGCGTTAGTGAATAATGTCGGCAGCGCCCATCTGGCGGGCTTCGGCTCTGAGGCTGGAGTCGCCAAAGCCAAATCTGAGATTTTTCTGCATCTACAGCCGCAAGGAATCGCCGTTATTAACGCCGACGATCACTATGCAGCAGTCATGCGTACAGCGGCTGCTGGTCACCAGCAGATTGAGTTTGGGATTGATGCGCCGGCAGCGCTGCGGGCGGTTAATCTGCAGCATGATGGTAATGGCTGTTACCGCTTTGATATGCACTGGCAAGCTCAGGTTCAGCCGGTGGTGTTACCCTTGGCAGGCCGCCATCAGGTGCTTAACGCGTTGGCGGCAACCGGATTGTGTCTCGGACTTGGGTTGACCCTGGCGGATATCGCGACCGGGCTGGCAGCTATGAAGCCTGTGAAGGGGCGAATGCTGCCAAGGCAGCTAGGACGTATCACGCTGGTGGATGACAGTTATAACGCTAATCCCAATTCTGTAAATGCGGCGATAAATTGGCTGAAAGAAATTGACGGAAATTGCATTTTGGTACTGGGCGATTTGGGGGAATTAGGCGACAATGCTGCGCTTTTACACCGAGAGCTTGGAGAGCGTGCCCGCGATGCCGGGATCGATGCGCTTTTTTGCTGCGGTGAACTGACTAAACACACCAGTGCCGCTTTTGCCACGGAGCATTATCAGGGGATCAGCCCATTGGTAGACGCATTAATAACATATCTCAACCGGCTGTCAGGGAAAGTCACCGTGTTGGTTAAAGGGTCTCGTAGCTCGCGTATGGAGCGGGTGGTAGAAGCCCTTGTAGTAGCCTTCGGGCGCGGGGAGTTAGTGTAAATGCTGGTTTATCTGGCGGAATATCTGACCCAGTTTTATACCGGGTTTAATGTGTTTTCTTATGTCACCTTCAGGGCCATTCTTGGGCTATTGACGGCCTTGAGTTTTTCGCTGTGGTGGGGCCCCAAGCTGATCCGCAAACTGCAGTTATTACAAATTGGGCAGGTCGTGCGAAATGACGGTCCAGAGTCGCACTTTAGTAAACGCGGCACGCCTACTATGGGTGGCTTACTGATTTTGGCAGGCATTTTTATCAGTGTCCTGCTGTGGGGTGACCTGGATAACCGTTATGTGTGGGTGATGTTATTTGTGCTGGCCGCTTACGGGCTAATTGGCTTTATGGATGACTACCGCAAGGTGATCCGTAAAGATCCCAAAGGATTGGCGGCGCGTTGGAAGTATTTCTGGCAGTCGGTTGCTGCACTGATAGTGGGTATTTACTTATACGTCTCTGCTGCAGTCCCCGGTGATACACAGTTAGTGGTGCCATTTTTTAAAGAAATGATGCCACAGCTGGGGATCTTCTTTGTGGTGCTGACATATTTCACCATCGTGGGTTCCAGTAACGCCGTTAACCTGACCGATGGTCTGGATGGCCTGGCGATTACCCCGACGGTAATGGTGGCCGCAGCATTTGCGCTAGTGGCGTACTTGTCTGGTCATGCGCAGTTTGCTGCGTACTTGAACATCCCGCATCTGCCGGGTTCCAGTGAACTGGTAATTGTCTGTACCGCTATTGTTGGTGCAGGACTGGGTTTCTTATGGTTTAACACCTATCCGGCACAGGTTTTTATGGGCGATGTGGGCTCATTATCGCTGGGCGCCGCATTAGGCGCGATGGCGGTGTTGGTGCGCCAGGAGATCATGTTAGTGATCATGGGTGGCGTGTTCGTGATGGAAACGGTTTCGGTCATTTTGCAGGTGGGTTCCTACAAATTGCGCGGCCAGCGGATTTTCCGTATGGCACCAATCCATCACCATTATGAATTGAAGGGCTGGCCAGAGCCGCGAGTGATTGTCCGCTTCTGGATTATTTCGCTGTTTCTGGTGCTGTTGGGTCTGGCGACCCTCAAGCTGAGGTAAGGGTATGAACGGGCGTTATTCACATATCGTGCTGGGATTGGGTGCCACAGGTAAATCAGTGGTGCGTTATCTGATGTCACAGGGAATTTTGCCATTGGTGATGGACAGCCGCCGGAATCCACCCGGTGGCGATGAAATCAAAGCCGAATATCCACAACTGGAATGTAATTTCGGTGGTTTTGATTGCCGCGCGTTAGTGCAAGCCAAACAGATCATTATCAGTCCCGGAATTCCGCTGGATACCCCGGAAGTGCGTGTGGCACTGGATATGGGCATCGAAGTTATTGGCGATGTGGAGCTGTTTGCCCGCGCTATCGCTGATCGTCCTCCTTGTGTACTAGCGATTACTGGCTCCAACGGTAAGTCTACGGTCACCACTCTGGTAGGCGAAATGCTCCAGCAGGCAGGCATACAGGTTGCTGTCGGCGGCAATATCGGCGTACCGGCACTGGAGTTGTTGCAACATCCGGCGACTCATTACGTGTTGGAGCTGTCCAGTTTTCAGTTGGAAACCACCAATAGTCTCGATTGTCTGGCCTCGACCTGTCTGAACATCAGCGAAGATCATATGGATCGGTATAGCGATCTCGAAGCCTATCGCCGCGCCAAACTGCGGTTGTTCGATCAGAGCCGACTCGCGATCTACAACCGCGATGATGAATTGACCAAACCATTGAATCCGATGAATAACAATAGCTTCGGACTCGATAACCCCGACGGTGATGAGTGGGGAATTACCGATGGCAAAATTGTTCACGGCAGCAGCGAAATCATGAATGTGATGGATGTAGCACTGTTGGGAACGCATAACCAGGCCAATATGCTGGCGGCCATGGCGCTGGCAGATGCCGCCGGTGTTGATAAGACGGTCATGGCGAAAGTCGCTGAAGAGTTTAAAGGGCTGTCGCATCGGTGCGAATTGGTGGCAGTAAAAGAAGGTGTGACCTGGGTCAATGATTCCAAAGCTACCAACGTCGGTGCTACCTTGGCCGCGTTGCAGGGGTTCAGTGATTATCTCGGCGACATTATTTTGATTGCCGGCGGCGACGGCAAAGGCGCCGATTTCACTGCGATGAAAGCGGCGTTGAAAGGCGTAAGTACCTTGATCACCTTGGGCCGCGACGGCGACAAGATTGCGGCACAGAAAGAGGGCGCAATCAAAGTCAAAACGATGGCTGACGCGGTAGCGAAAGCCCATGAACTGGCAAACTCTGGCGACATTGTGTTGTTATCACCGGCGTGTGCCAGTCTCGATATGTACAGCAACTTTATGGCCAGAGGCGATGATTTCCGCCATCTGGTGGAGGCGCTGGATGAGCAGCAAGACTGACGAACGCCAGCTTAACCTGTTCGGCGGTGGCATTAAATGGCCATGGTCGGGCTGGTTTGCTGATCGCAGTGCTCCGGGCATGCAGTTGTATGACCGGAGGCTGTTGTTCGCCGTGTTGTCGTTAATCGGATTTGGTTTTGTGATGGTGATGTCGGCGTCAATGCCGGAAGCTCAAAGCCTCACCGGCAATCCGTTCTATTTTGTAGAACGGCATGTCGGTTATCTTGCCGGTTGTGTAGTGATAGCGGCAGTGGTGCTGCAAGTGGAGATGCAACGCTGGCAGCAGTTAAGTCCGTTAATGTTGCTGGTCGTTGGCTTGATGCTGGTTGCCGTGTTGCTGGTGGGAACCTCAGTGAATGGTGCTACCCGTTGGTTATCGCTGGGCCCCATCCGCATCCAGGTAGCCGAAGTCGCGAAATTTGTGTTCTCGGTATATATGGCGGGCTATTTGGTGCGTCGCCATCAGGAAGTGCGCGAGAACGCCAAGGGCTTTTACAAGCCGATCGCGGTATTTGCAGTATACGCAGTGTTGATCCTGATGCAGCCGGATCTAGGCACTGTGGTCGTGTTGTTTGTGGTGACCGTGGGGTTGCTGTTTCTTGCCGGGGCACGTTTGCTGGACTTCTTTGCGTTGATCCTCGCAGGCACCATGGCGTTTGTTCTGCTGGTGTTGCTGGAACCGTACCGCATGCGCCGCGTGACGTCGTTTCTGGACCCCTGGCAGGATCCATTTGGCAGCGGTTATCAGTTGACACAGTCATTGATGGCCTATGGCCGTGGCGACTGGTTGGGACAAGGACTGGGTAACAGTATCCAGAAACTGGAATACCTGCCGGAAGCGCATACGGATTTCATCTTCGCCATCATAGGTGAAGAACTGGGCTTCGTCGGCATTATTGCGGTATTGGCAGTCTTGTTATTCGTGTCATTACGGGCGCTGCGCTTGGGGCATCAGTGCCTAGCAATGGAGCGGCCTTTTGAAGGCTATCTGGCCTATGCCATTGGGATCTGGATCTGTTTCCAGACCGTAGTGAACGTTGGCGCCAGTATCGGCATGTTGCCCACGAAAGGGCTGACACTGCCGTTTATTAGTTACGGTGGCAGTAGTTTATGGGTGATGACCGCTGCAGCTATGGTGTTGTTGCGTATCGATTATGAGCGACGTTTAAGTTTGATTCAGGCGGTACAGGGGAGAGTGAAGTAATGACGGTAGCGGCGAGCGGCAAACGCTTATTGGTAATGGCTGGTGGAACCGGAGGACATGTTTTTCCGGCGCTGGCGGTTGCCCGGCGACTGGCGCAGCAAGGCTGGCAGATCCGCTGGCTGGGCACCGCTGACCGCATGGAAGCTCGACTGGTACCGCAGCATGGCTTTGATATTGATTTTATTGATATCAAAGGCGTGCGGGGAAATGGCCTGTTTCGTAAATTGTCGGCGCCGTTTAAAGTGCTGCATTCGATTTTGCAGGCATTGAAAGTGATCCATGAATTTAAGCCGGATGTGGTGCTCGGCATGGGCGGCTTTGCCAGCGGTCCCGGCGGTGTAGCGGCGAAAATCGCGCGTATACCGTTAGTGCTTCATGAGCAGAATGCCGTGCCGGGGCTGACCAACAAACTGTTGTCTCGCATTGCCACACAGGTGCTGTGTGCGTTTGCCAACACCTTTACCAAGGTTAAGGCCCAGGTCGTGGGCAACCCGATCCGGGCAGAATTGGTGGCGCTAGGTGAATCGCCCAAAGCGGTCAGTACTGAAGCGGTAAAGGTGTTAGTGGTTGGTGGCAGTTTGGGTGCCAAGGTATTTAATGAGCTGTTGCCAGAGACGATTGCCCGAGTCAGCCAGTCCTTGTCAGTAACTGTCTGGCATCACGCGGGAAAAGGTAATCAAGCCGCAGTACAGGCACAGTACAAACATTGGGGTCAGGATGACCGGGTTAAAGTCGCAGATTTTATTGATGATATGGAAGCGGCCTATCGTTGGGCAGATCTGGTGATTTGTCGTGCCGGGGCGTTGACCGTATCTGAACTGGCAACCGTGGGATTGCCAGCGATTTTTGTACCATTACCACACGCGGTGGACGATCATCAGACCCGCAACGCCCAAGTATTGGTAGATGCCGGTGCAGCTAAGTTGTTACCGCAATCACAGTTGAATATAGAGAGCTTGTCAGCGGCGGTGTTAGCGCTGGCAGAAGACAGAGAACAATTGGTCCAGATGGGCCAGAAGGCCAGGACTGTTGCAGTTCTGGATGCTACCGATAAGGTGGCAGCCGTGTGCAGTGCACTGGCAGAGAAAGGATCAAAATGACAACTATTGCAGAAAAATACGCTCAGGTGAGAGCCACTATCCCGGAAATGCGCCGGGTAAGGCGTATTCATTTCGTGGGTATTGGTGGTGCCGGTATGGGCGGCATAGCCGAAGTATTACTGAATGAAGGCTATCAGATCAGCGGCTCTGATATTGCACACAACGCGGTGACCGACCGTTTATCTGCGCTTGGGGCGCGGGTGGTGATAGGTCACAGTGCCGAAGCCGTAATGAACGTTGATGTAGTCGTGGTTTCCAGTGCGATTCATCAGGATAACCCTGAATTATTGGCAGCCAAAGCTAACCGTACACCTGTAGTGCGCCGCGCTGAGATGCTGGCCGAGTTGATGCGCTATCGTCACGGCGTCGCCATTGCGGGCACTCATGGCAAGACCACAACAACCAGTTTGATTGCCAGTATTTATGCCCAGGCGGGTCGTGACCCGACATTTGTCATCGGTGGTTTGCTCAACAGTGCCGGTACCAATGCCCGATTGGGGCATAGCCGCTATCTGATTGCCGAAGCCGATGAGAGTGACGCATCGTTTCTGCATTTGCAGCCGATGGTGTCAGTAGTGACCAATATCGAAGCCGATCATATGGACACCTATGGCGGCGATTTTGAAAAGCTGAAAAGCACGTTTGTGGATTTTCTCCACAACTTGCCATTTTACGGTGTGGCAGTGCTGTGTACAGATGACCCAACTATTCGTGACATTTTACCGCGGATTGGCCGTCACATGGTGACCTACGGCTTTAACAGCGAAGCCGATGTCCAGGCGCTGGACTTCAGTCAACAAGGTGGTCAATGCCGCTTTACCGTGAGACGTAAGGGTAAGGATGATCTGCCACTGTTGTTGAATTTGCCGGGCCGACACAATGTACTGAATGCGTTGGCGGCAATTTCAGTCACGACAGAAGATGATATTGAAGATGAAGCCATCATCAAGGCGTTAGCCGAGTTTCAGGGGATTGGCCGCCGCTTCCAGCACTTGGGGGATTACGAAACTCCTAATGGCAAGGTGATGCTGGTGGACGATTATGGGCATCACCCCAGTGAAGTCGCTGCCACTATTCGTGCTGCGCGTGCTGGCTGGCCGGATGAGCGTTTGGTCATGGTGTTTCAGCCGCACCGCTATACGCGTACCCGGGATCTCTATGAAGATTTCGTGGATGTGCTGTCACAGGTGGATTGTCTGTTGATGCTGGAGGTCTATCCGGCGGGTGAAGCGCCTATTGCCGGGGTAGATAGTCGGGCTTTGTGTCGCAGCATTCGTCTGCGGGGACAGGTCGATCCGATTTATGTGGCATCTCCTGAGCAGTTAGCGGAAATTCTGCAGTCAGTCGTCAAAGACGGTGATCTGCTGTTGACTCAGGGCGCCGGCAATATTGGTGCGGTTTCCCGCGAGCTGGCGCGTACTTGCCTGGGATTTGCGAAAGATGAGACTGATGACGGCGTTGCATAATAGGGCCGCTTTTGCGCTGCAGTGACATGAGATAAGTCGATGACACTGAAGCAAAAATGGCAGAAAAAAACATCGCAGCTCGCACAGGTCAACTGGTACTTGTGCAGCGGTGTCGCCTTTTTGCTGATAGTGATATTTGGTCTGCTATTGGCGGGCTGGAAGTTAAATCTGTTACTGAACGATGCTGATGCGTTACCGATAGATGCAGTAGCGATCAAGGGTGACCGGCAGTACACCAGTGACAGCGATATTCGCGCTGCGCTGCAGGATTTAATGAAACGCAGTTTTTTTAGTGCAGATGTGACACAGGTGCAGCAAGCATTAGAAAATCTGCCCTGGGTTTACCGGGCTTCGGTGCGCCGAGATTGGCCAGCCAAGCTAAAGGTTTATCTGCAGGAGCAGGTGCCTGTAGCGCATTGGAACCAGGACGCATGGTTGAATGAACACGGTGAAGTGTTTCAGGCTCCATCCCGGCCAGGACTTGAGGCGTTGCCGTGGTTGTCCGGGCCTGAAAAACGCGGTGCCGAAGTATTGAAGGCTTTTCAGCAACTGGACGAACTGTTGCGTATCAATAGCTTCCGGTTGGAAAAATTGAGTTTGACACCACGGTTGGCGTGGGAAGCTGTGCTTGGCAACGGCATCGTGCTGGAGCTGGGGCGGGAAGATAGGATGTCGCGGGTACAACGGTTTATCAACGTGTATCCGGAGTTATTGAAGCAGGATAAAACTGTCGCCAGAGTGGATTTGCGTTATGACACGGGATTGGCGGTAGGCTGGCAAGAGTCACAACAAGAGAGTCGGTGATTGATGACCAAGAACCAAGATAGAAATTTGATCGTCGGATTGGATATCGGTACCTCCAAGGTCGCAGTGATCATTGGTGAAGTGCTGCCTGATGGCGAGATCAGCATAGTGGGACTCGGCAACCATCCTTCCCGCGGTATGGACAAGGGCGGCGTTAACGATCTGGATTCCATCGTCCGCAGTGTGCAGCGGGCGTTGGACCAGGCTGAACTCATGGCAGATTGTCAGGTATCGTCGGTGTATCTGAGTATCTCCGGCAAGCATATCGCCTGTCAGAATGAAAACGGCATGGTGTCGATCAACGACGAAGAAGTGACCCAGGAAGATGTGGAAAATGTTATCCACACCGCCCGGTCGGTAAAAATCCCCACTGAGCGGCGCATTTTGCATGTGTTGCCACAGGAATATGCCATTGACGTGCAGGAAGGGATTAAAAGCCCGATTGGCATGTCTGGCATGCGGATGGAAGCCAAAGTACATATCGTGACCTGCGCTAACGACATGGCCAAGAACATCACCAAGAGTGTCGAGCGTTGCGGTCTGAAGGTAGACGATTTGGTGTTCTCCGGTATTGCCTCTGCTGACGCCGTGCTGACTGCCGATGAGAAAGATCTGGGTGTCTGTCTGGTCGATATCGGCGGTGGTACTACCGATATTACCGTTTATACCAATGGCGCCTTACGCCATTGTGCAGTCGTTCCGGTGGCCGGTAATCAGGTAACCAACGATATTGCCAAAATCTTCCGTACGCCGCTGTCGCATGCGGAGCAGATTAAAGTGCAGTACGCTAGTGCGCGTAGTGCCACCGTAAGTCGTGAAGATAGCATTGAAGTACCCTCTGTTGGCGGGCGGCCGTCGCGTACCATGTCTCGTCACACTTTGGCCGAAGTCGTTGAACCGCGTTATCAGGAATTATTTGAGCTGGTGTTCAAGCAACTGAAAGACAGTGGTCTTGAAGATCAGATTGCCGCCGGGATTGTGATCACCGGCGGTACCGCTTCTATTGAAGGTGCGGTGGATATTGCCGAGGCAACCTTCGGCATGCCGGTGCGGGTGGCATCACCTTTACCGGTAAAAGGGTTGTATGAATATGTGGATCAGCCAATTTATTCGACAGGTGTCGGGCTGCTCCATTACGGTGCTCGGCGGGTGATTGAACGTCAGTTCGAACGTCCGGAGCGCCCAGGGGTAACCAGCTTATGGAATCGGGTCCAGAGTTGGTTTAAAGGCGAGTTTTAACTCGCATTAACGCAGGTAGATGGAGAATAAGGTCATGTTTGAGATTATGGATACTCAAAATGATGCGTTGAGCGATGCAGTGCTCAAAGTCATCGGTGTCGGCGGTGGCGGTGGTAACGCTATCGAACATATGGTGAAGCATAATATTGAAGGTGTTGAGTTCATGGTAACCAACACCGACGCACAGGCGCTGCGAAAATCCGCGGCGGGCACCACTATTCAGATCGGTCGCGATGTCACCAAAGGTCTTGGTGCTGGCGCCAATCCAGAAGTGGGCCGTGCTGCTGCTGAGGAAGATAAAGAAAGCATCCGCGCAGCTATCAAAGGTGCCGATATGATTTTTATCGCTGCCGGTATGGGGGGTGGTACAGGTACTGGTGCGGCGCCGGTGGTGGCAGAGATTGCACGTCAGGAAGGCATTCTGACGGTCGCAGTGGTGACTAAACCGTTCCCGTTCGAAGGCAAAAAGCGTATGGCTTATGCCGAGCAGGGCATTTCCGAGCTGGCTAAACACGTGGATTCGCTGATCACCATCCCTAACGAAAAACTGTTAAAAGTCTTGGGCCGTGGTACAACGTTGCTGGACGCTTTTGCTGCGGCTAACAACGTATTGTTAGGTGCGGTGCAGGGTATTGCTGAACTGATCACTCGCCCAGGCCTGATCAACGTGGACTTTGCTGACGTACGTACCGTGATGTCTGAAATGGGTAATGCCATGATGGGAACGGGTGTCGCTCGTGGCGAAGATCGCGCCGAGGAAGCGGCTGAAGCCGCCGTTGCCAGCCCATTGCTGGAAGATATCGATTTGGCCGGTGCGCGTGGGGTGTTGGTTAACATCACCGCTGGCATGGACATGAGTATCGAAGAGTTCGAAACCGTGGGTAACCACGTCAAAGCTTATGCTTCCGATACTGCAACCGTCGTGGTTGGTGCGGTAATCGACCCAGAAATGAGCGATGAGCTGCGCGTGACTGTAGTGGCTACCGGTATTGGTGCCGACAGAAAGCCAGATATTCAGTTGGTTTCCAAGCAAGTTAGAACTGAACCTGTGGTTGAACCTCGTGTCGAAACCTATGTTCAGCCCGAAGAACCTGTTGCCGCGCAATCGACTAAGAGTAATGTTGTGACTGCACCACAACCTGCACCTAGCCACAAGAATGAACTGGATTACTTGGATATCCCGGCATTTTTGCGTAAGCAGGCGGACTAACAGTTTGTGAACTGGATCTGATTAATCGTTGGCCAAGTACCGATGATTATTGCAGCGACAGGATTTTTTTTGTGAAATGGTTTGATTATGCTAGGATATCCGACCAGCTGCGACCGTGGTCCGGCTTTTAGTGTCGAATATAATGTTTTATTGTTGCAATTTTTACGGGTAACTAAATGATTTTTCAAAGAACACTTGAAAATACGGTAAAAGCGACCGGTGTCGGATTACATTCTGGCAAAAAGGTAACTTTGACCCTGAGACCCGCACCAGTGAATACAGGGATCCTGCTAGTCCGTACGGATCTGCAGCCGCATGTCACCATTCCGGCCAAAGCGGAAATGGTGCGTGAGACTACCATGTGTACCGCATTGGTGAACGACGAAGGCGTCCGTATTGCGACGATTGAACATTTATTTGCTGCTTTAGCGGGTCTGGGCATTGATAATGCTGTGATTGAAGTAAATGCACCGGAAATTCCGGTGATGGACGGTAGTGCTAGTCCTTTCGTATTCCTGCTGCAAAGCGCGGGGATCAAGCAGCAATCAGTCGCTAAAAAGTATCTTAGAATCAAGCAAACCGTACGTGTGGAAGACGGCGATAAGTGGGCAGAGTTGCGACCTTATAAAGGTTTCAAAGTAGACTTTGAAATCGACTTTGCACATCCCGAAATTGCTCGTAGTCAACAGCATATCGTGATGGATTTTTCATCTGCAGCCTTTATTAAGGATATCAGTCGCGCCAGAACCTTTGGTTTTATGCGCGATGTTGAATATCTGCGAGCCAATAATCTTGGCTTGGGTGCAAGTATGGAAAATGCCGTTGTGCTTGATGAATACCGCGTCCTCAACCCCGATGGCCTGCGTTATGAGGATGAATTTGTTAAGCACAAAATTCTCGATGCATTCGGTGACCTGTATGTAGCGGGTCATGCGATTGTTGGCGAATTCCGTGCGTTCAAAACGGGTCATGCATTAAATAACCGTTTGGTGCGAGCCCTGCTTGCCAACCAGGAAGCCTGGGAAGTGGTAAGCTTCGATAATGAAACCGATGCTCCGGTCAGCTTTAGTATGCCGACCGGTGTGGTAATGGCATAGGTTAGTCTTTTGAGCCCTGACGGCTGGCTAGTGCAGCCAGCCGTTTTAATTTTTGGCCTAGTGTACCGTCCGTATGCTCGGCTAATGCATTGATGTGTGCCGCTGCGGTTTCACTCAATGCCCTGTGAGTCACCTTGGGTTTTGTATCGATAGACGCAAGTGCCGGGTTGACTTTCACCTCAATAGCGGTAAGCATTGGGAGCGCCTCTTGCTGGAGCTGTTGTAACAGTTTCGCTTTCTGAAAGTTGATTCTGGCAGCCCAGGCCGATGTCGGTGTTTCGATCACCAAGACATTCTGGCGCAAATTGGCAACTGTTAGCTGTGCGCTGACTGGACCCGTCAAAAGTTGTTTGACGTACTTGTCCAGATATAACAAAAGCTCTGCTCTCTCGGCCAGACTCGGCATTGAGCCTGACTGGTGTACCAACTGACTAAGGTCTTGGGGGAGCTTTTTCATTATGATAATAAGATGGCTTACTGAGGCTATGAGTGTAACAGTTTTTATTCAGGGTCGAAATGGCGTGACACGCTGGCAGCCGGGGAAGTACTGGCTGTTGCTGCCTATGCTGCTTATTGCGGCAGGCACAGGACTCTATCAATACAATCATCAGCGCTTTGAATCTCAGCAGGCCAATGTTGACCAAGAGCGGCAAGCCCGCGAACAGCAACAAAAACAAGTCAAACAACTCAAACAAGCCACCGAATCTCAATTAGCTACCCTCGTGGCGCATGTTGCTCGTATGCAAGCCAAGCTGACCCGTCTTGAAGCTCTAGGCCAGCAACTCGCTGAGAATAATCAACTTGAAGACCAGTTCGATTTTAATGCCGAAGTAGGTGTCGGTGGTGGGAGTGATATTGGCTCCACGATAGAATTAGACCAACTGATTGCAGATATGGATCGGTTGGCAGCAGGAATTGATAAAAATAACGCTAAGCTGTCACTACTTGAAACGGTGACTTCCAACCTCAATATCAATGAGGAGCGTTATATATCAGGGCGCCCAGTCGATAAAGGCTGGTTATCCTCGCCCTACGGTTTACGCAATGATCCTTTCACTGGCCGACGCGCGATGCACAAAGGCATCGACTTTGCTGGTACGGAGGGTTCGGATGTTGTCGCTACTGCCGCTGGTGTAGTGACATGGGCCGGAAAGATGTTTGGCTATGGCAATCTGGTGGAAATCGACCACGGTGACGGGTACCGTACCCGTTATGGCCATAACGAAGCTTTGTCAGTAACTGTAGGTGATGTGGTTGCCAAAGGCGAGAAGATCGCCGTGATGGGAAGTACAGGGCGTTCAACCGGACCCCATGTACATTACGAAGTACTGCGTAACGGTCAGCAGATTGACCCTCAGAAGTTTGTTTATCGCCACGCAGGCTAATCGGAATTGGCCGCCAGACTCAGCTGAGAGCTGGCCTACAACTAAAAAGTGATTCAGATGTTAGGTAAATTACTGACAAAAATATTTGGTAGCCGTAACCAACGTACCCTTAAAGCGCTCGGCAAAGTTGTTGCGAAAGTCAATGCGCTCGAAGCGGAATATGAAAAGCTCAGTGATGAGCAACTGAAGGCCAAAACCGCAGAATTCCGCGAACGTCTCGCCAACGGTGAAACGCTCGAACAGATCACTCCCGAAGCCTTTGCTACCGTCCGTGAAGCCTCCAAACGTATTTTCGAAATGCGTCATTTCGATGTGCAGTTGTTAGGGGGGTTAGTACTCGACAGTAACCGCATCGCTGAAATGCGTACCGGTGAAGGTAAAACCCTGACAGCAACGTTACCGGCTTATCTCAATGCTATCAGCGGTAAGGGCGTGCATGTCATTACCGTTAACGATTACTTGGCCCGTCGTGACGCTGAAACTAACCGTCCATTGTTTGAATTCCTGGGCATGACTGTCGGCATCAACGTTGCTGGACTGGGACATCAGGAAAAAGTGGCGGCTTATGGTGCAGATATTACCTACGGTACCAACAACGAATTTGGTTTCGATTACCTGCGTGACAACATGGCGTTTTCGCCTCAGGAACGTGTACAGCGTCCACTGCACTACGCACTAATTGACGAAGTGGACTCGATCCTGATCGATGAAGCGCGTACCCCACTGATCATCTCCGGTGCCGCAGAAGACAGTTCAGAGCTTTACGTTAAAGTCGATAAGCTGATCCCGAACCTGATCAAGCAAGACAAAGAAGACTCCGAAGAATATACCGGTACCGGTGATTTTTCTGTCGATGAAAAAGCCAAGCAAGTCAACCTAACCGAACGTGGTCAGGAAAAAATCGAACAGCTGTTGATTACCTCGGGTCTGCTCACTGAAGGTGACTCGCTTTATTCAGCTGCTAACATTTCGTTATTGCACCATGTTCATGCCGCTTTGCGGGCACATAACCTGTTCGAAAAAGACGTGGACTATGTCGTGCAGGATGGCGAAGTCATTATTGTGGACGAGCATACTGGTCGTACGATGCCAGGGCGTCGTTGGTCCGAAGGTCTGCATCAGGCGGTCGAAGCGAAAGAAGGTGCCAAGATCCAGAATGAAAACCAGACGCTGGCATCCATTACCTTCCAGAACTATTTCCGTATTTATGAAAAACTGGCGGGGATGACCGGTACTGCTGACACCGAGGCGTTCGAATTCCAGCATATTTATGGCCTGGATACCGTCGTGGTGCCAACCAACCGTCCCATGATCCGTAAAGACATGGCCGATTTGGTTTACCTCACAGCGAAAGAAAAATATGCGGCAATTATTGATGACATCAAAGGTTGCCGTGAGCGTGGCCAGCCCGTGCTGGTTGGTACGGTTTCGATTGAACAGTCAGAACTGCTGTCACACCTGCTGAAACAGGAAAAAATTCCGCATCAGGTATTGAATGCCAAGTTCCACGAACATGAAGCGGAGATTGTGGCTCAGGCCGGGCGCTCCGGTACGGTAACCGTTGCGACTAACATGGCGGGTCGTGGTACCGATATCGTACTGGGTGGTAACTGGAAGTCTGAGATCGAAGCACTGGAAAATCCTTCCGAGGAAGAAATCAGCCGCATTCGTGAAGACTGGCAGAAACGTCACGACGAAGTTGTTGCCGCCGGTGGCCTACATATTCTGGGTACCGAACGTCACGAATCCCGCCGTATCGATAACCAATTGCGTGGTCGTTCAGGCCGTCAGGGTGACCCAGGTTCTTCCCGTTTCTATCTGTCGCTGGAAGATACACTGATGCGTATTTTCGCTTCAGACCGTATGGCCGGAATGATGAAGAAGCTGGGGATGGAAGAGGGCGAAGCCATCGAACATCCTTGGGTTTCTCGGGCTATTGAAAATGCCCAACGTAAAGTTGAAGCGCGCAACTTCGATATTCGTAAGCAGTTGCTCGAATATGACGATGTTGCCAATGACCAGCGCCAAGTGGTTTATGCACAACGTAATGCGTTGATGGACGCTGAAAGTATTCAGGAATCTATCGAAGCGATCTGTGCGGATGTGATTAATGGCATTGTCGATCAATATATTCCACCACAATCAGTAGAAGAGTTGTGGGATATTGCTGGTCTGGAACAACGCTTGGAACAGGAATTTGCGCTCAAGTTACCGATTCAGGAATGGCTGGATCAGGAAGATGAACTGCACGAAGAGACACTGCGTGAGCGTATTGTCGAGAAATGGCAGGATGCATATAACGCCAAAGAGCAGATGGTAGGCCCAGCGGTACTGCGCCAGTTTGAAAAAGCTATTATGTTGCAGACACTGGATGGCCTGTGGAAAGAGCATCTGTCTGCGATGGATTATCTGCGTCAGGGGATCCACCTGCGTGGTTACGCACAGAAAAACCCGAAACAGGAATACAAGCGGGAATCCTTCGAGTTGTTCCAGCAGATGCTCGATCAACTGAAACATGACGTGATCAGCATTCTGTCCAAAGTACAGGTACAGGCGCAGGAAGACGTTGATGAAATGGAAGCTCGCCGTCGTGAAGAACAAGCGCGCATCCGTCATGAATATCAGCACGCTGAATCTGAATCATTGACCGCAGATGACCAACCACCAGCGGGTATGCCCCAAGCACCTGTCATCCGTCATGGCGATAAGATTGGCCGTAACGATCCCTGCCCATGTGGTTCAGGAAAAAAATATAAGCACTGCCACGGCAAGTTATCGTAACTGATACTGCAAGTGGGCGATTCTAAGAGGCGACGTTAAGTCGCCTCTTTTTTTTGGTGGATTCCCCAAGGCAAATATTCTCATTCCTGCATTGGTTGTGGATAAAACTGGGGATAATCAGTGAGTGTTATGTGCTTAACCTGTAATGATCGAAAAAGATCGATCTTTCGATAAAAAAGCCCTTGCGCTATCTTTTTAGCTCCCTATAATGCGCCCTCGTTGTGTCGCCATTCAGTGCTGTAAGCAGAATTGAAATGGGTAAACACAGCGGGCAAAAAGCCTTATGTATCAAGTGTTGTCTGCCAATTCATCAATTGCAGAAAACATCAGAAAAAATGGCTTGACGCTAAAATCGGGATGTGTAGAATACGCAGCCCTGAGCCGATGAAGTCGGCGCCTTTGAAGTAGTGTTCAGAGGCATGCTCTTTAACAAAATATCAAGCAATCTGTGTGGGCACTCGCAGTGAACGAATCGCAAAACGATTTAAAACTCACTGA
>NZ_JARFTS010000024.1:0-59717 GCF_029167175.1 Shewanella sp. A32 | reverse complement strand
CCCAATCAGGTGCACAATAGAAAAGGCCAGCTACGGGAGCTGGCCTAAAAACTGTCAACCTATATTAGGACGAGACACCGTCGTGGGGAGCTGTGTAGCGGCGGTTGGTTAACCTCAGGAGGATATATGCATCAGGACGTCGACAGCCTGTTTGCTGCCATGTGGCAGGATTACATCTCCATGACACCATCAGCAGCTAAGGTGCATCAACTGCTGGGACAAGGTAATGCGATCATCAACGATCATATAGCACTGCGAACGTTCAATCTGCCGAAAGTGGGACTGGAGGTGCTCGCCGCACATTTCATTGAGCTAGGTTATCAAGCGTGTGGTGACTATCGATTTGAACAGAAAAAGTTGCGTGCCAAGCACTTTGAACATCCCGATGAAACACAACCGAAAGTGTTTATCTCTGAACTGTTAGTTGAAGAATTTAGCCCCTGGTTACAACAGACGGTGGCTCAATTGGTGGCACAGATCCCGGATGAGGCGATCAGCGCCGATGATTTTCTCTATTCAGGTCGCCATTGGGCGATGGACTACGCCACCTATTCACGGTTACTGGAAGAAAGTGAATATGCGGCGTGGGTGGCGGCTTTTGGCTATCGCGCCAATCATTTTACCGTATCGGTGAATCATCTGGCCGGATTCTCGACGCTGGAGGCGGTCAATGAGGCGTTAAAGGCTGCCGGTTTTGTCCTCAATAGTGCCGGTGGCGAGATTAAAGGCTCGGCGGCGGTATTATTGGAACAATCCTCGACGATGGCAGACCGCATCCCGGTGGCTTTTGGCGATCGTACCGTGGAAATTCCCAGCTGCTTCTATGAATTTGCGCGGCGTTATCCAAAAGCGGATGGCAAATTGTACACCGGCTTTGTGGCCGCATCGGCGGATAAAATTTTTGAAAGCACTAACGCCAAAAGTGAGTCTTAAAACGTGCCAAGGCCTTCCATGAGGAAGGCCTTTTTGTCTGCCACCACGAGGTTAATCAACCTTGTATAGTTGCAGAAAACTGTCGACTGCGGTTGCAACCAGCTGCGTCAATGTTGCATTGTCGGGCTTGTCGACAGCCCCTAACGAATAGGGCATCAGGATTTCAGCTTCCAGTAACGCTTTAAACTGCATGGCGGCTAGCCAGGGTTCGGCCCGACGTATTTCCGCTTTATCCATACGTTTTGCCAAAAACTCACTGACGTTGAGCCAGCCCCGTTGTGGCCCTTGTGCATAAAACTGCTTACCCAGATCACTGCGACCCACTTCAGCTCGCACCATGCGATCAATCGCCATAATTTCAGGGGTCAGGATCGAATTGAGATAGTTGTGCCCAAATTCCAGCATCATGGTGCGCATATCTTTGGTCTGACTGAGCGATTGAAACGCGTCAGCAATCTGTTCAGTTGCTGACGATTCCATCACCGCATGAAAGATTTCTTCTTTAGAATTGAAGTAGTTATAGAGTGTGGCTTTAGATCCGCCCAGTTGTTGTGAAATGTAAGACATTGAGGTCTGTTCAAATCCCTGACTGAAAAAAGCCTCCTTCGCGATATCAATAATCGCCTGCCGTTTCTCCTCAGTCTTAACCCGCATTTTGACTCCACGCTGCTCTGTTCGCGCCCACGAGTTTCGCTTGACTATCGTGGGATGTCAAGAGTATAACTGTACCGTACGGTATTGTTATGGAGATTAAAGTGAAACCCAGGCAACACAATCTGACTGTGGTCACGATCAAGACATCTTTTTTGGCCACAGCAGTCTTGCTGTCATTGGGCGGCTGCGCCGTTCATGATGCATCGCAGCAAGTTGCCAAGATGGCGCAGTCGGCAAAACTCGCATTCGGTAACACCTTGGGCCAGCAGTCGTTACGCGATTGGCCTAAAGACAGTTGGTGGCAGGCTTATCAAGATCCACAGCTTGATCAGTTGATGCAGGAAGCATTAGCGACAGCTCCGTCGCTGGCGCTGGCAAAGGCAAGACTGGCAAGTGCCCAAGGTATGTTGCAGCAGATGGGCGCTAGCGAGAGACCACAGGTGAGTGCCGCAGCATCGCTGTCGGAAACGAAAGTCAGCTACCGCTATCAAGCATCTTCACCACCTCAGGGCTGGAATGATTACGGTACCATTGGGCTGAATTTCAGCTATGACATCGATTTCTGGGATCGGAACAAAAGCATGGTCGCGGCAGCAACCTCCGATCTCGCCGCGACAGCAGCGGAAACGGCTGCTGCGCGCTTAATACTGACCACCTCAGTAGCCAATGCTTATGCGGAACTTGCCCGGCTATACCTCAATGAAGATACCGCGGCCGCCGCCATGAGTGTGCGCCGACAAACCGTTGCGCTGCTAAAGCAACGCTTTGACAATGGCCTGGAAAATCAGGGGGCAGTCAGTCAGGCACAGGCCGTTGCCGCCAGTTCGGAAGCGGAGTTGTTGTCGATCCGGGAATCTGTGTCACTACAGAAATATGCCATCGCCGCGTTGCTGGGCCAAGGGCCGGACAGAGCCTTAAGCATTTCTCGGCCAACCATCCATCTGACTCAAACCTTTGGCCTGCCAGCTCATGCGGGTGTCGGCTTGCTCGGACATCGGCCAGACATTACCGCCGCGCGTTGGCGCGCTGAAGCGGCAGCAAATCGGGTCGGGGTTGCCAAAGCGCAGTTTTATCCCGATATCAATCTGTCGGCCTTTATCGGTTTGCAGGCGTTTGGCATCAATAAGTTGTTTGATGCTGGCAATGATGCTGGCAGCGTTGGACCGGCACTGTATCTGCCCATTTTCAGTGGCGGGCGTTTAGAGGGGCAACTGACTTCAGCAGAGGCAAATTACCACCAGGCAGTGGCCTCATATCAGCAGACTTTGGCGGATGCCTTACATGATGTGGCGGATGTGTTGACTAGCAGTCAGGCGTTACGCGCCCAGATTGGCAAAACTCGTGAAGCAGTGGCCGCGGCAGCCACCGCACATCAAATCGCCAGCGACCGCTACAAAGGTGGTTTAGCCACCTATCTGGAAGTGTTGTCAGCAGAGGACAGATTACTGAGTAGCCAGCGCGCGCTGGTTAATCTGCAATCTCGGGCATTTTCGCTGGACCTGGCGCTGATCCATGCGTTGGGTGGTGGCTATCAGTCAATTCAATCTTGAGAATTAATTCATGACTTTAACTAAGACAGAGCAGCCTTTTGATGCTGCCCGGGCATCAGCGTCGCGTAAAAAGGGTTTTGTGGGCTTGGCTGTTGCGATGATTTTTGCGGCTGTCATCGGCGGTAGCTACTGGTATTTTGTGGCGTCACATTATGTTTCAACTGACAACGCCTATACCGCGACGGAAATTGCGGCTGTGACGCCTGCGGTTAGCGGTATTGTGGCAGAAGTAAAAGTGCTGGACACCGAAATGGTGCAAAAGGGTGATGTGTTAGTGGTACTGGATGACACAGACGCCCGGCTGGCATATGACCGTGCCAAAGCGAATTACGCGTTGGCAAAACGTCAAGTGAGCAGCTATGTCGCTAATGACGAAGGGTTGCAGGCGTTGGTGAAAGCCCGGGAGGCGGATGAACAACGTGCTAAGGCTGAGTTAGTGGTGTCCAAAGCGGATTATGCCCGTGCGCAACTGGAATTACAGCGCCGTGAAAATCTGGTGACATCTGGTGCGGTGTCGGGAGAGGAACTCACCAACGCTAAAACTGCTTTTGCGCAGGCAGAGGCTAATCTCAATGCCGCCAAAGCTGCCGAAGCACAGGCAGTTGCCAATCGCTTATCGTCAATTGGTAACAAGAAAGCCAATGCTGCGTTGATCATTGATACCACAGTAGATACTAACCCGCAGGTGCTGCAAGCCAAGGCGCAGTTACAGCAGGCAGAAGTGGATTTGCGACGTACGGTTATTCGTGCCCCCGTTGCTGGGGTGATTGCCAAACGCCAGGTGCAGATTGGGGAACGCGTGCAAATCGGAACACCACTGATGACTGTGGTTCCCGTACAAAATATGCATGTAGACGCGAATTTCAAAGAAGTCGAATTACGCCAGGTGAAGATTGGTCAACCGGTAGAAGTCACCGCAGATATCTATGGTGATAAAGTGATTTACCATGGGGTTGTCACCGGTTTATCCGGCGGCACAGGCTCCGCTTTTTCTGCTATTCCGGCGCAAAATGCCACTGGTAACTGGATTAAAGTGGTGCAGCGCTTACCCGTGCGTATTGGTCTTGATCCTAGCGAGTTAGCGGCACATCCGTTACAGGTCGGATTGTCGATGGAAGTGACGATCAATACTGCGGCGCAACCCAATATCAATGCGATTACTGCGGTAGCGGATCGGCAGTTGCCGATTAATGGTCGGGGTTAACGCTGATGAGTCAAACAGTAACTGCAGAGCCACAGCCCCTCTCTGGGGGGGCGTTGGTCGGCGGCGTGATCTGTCTGGCCATGGCTAATTTTCTGGCCATTCTGGACACGACTATCGCAAACGTATCCGTTTCCAGCATTGCCGGCAGTCTGGGCACATCTACCAGTCAGGGCACGTATGTCATTACCTCTTATGCGGTAGCGGAGGCGATTTCGGTCCCACTGACCGGCTGGCTGGCATCCCGTTTTGGTTCAGTTAAGGTGTTTGTTACCTGTCTGATCATGTTTGGCGTGTTTTCGCTGTTGTGCGGGCTTGCCAGCAGCATGAGTATGTTGGTGACCTTCCGCGTGTTTTTGGGATTATCCGGTGGACCATTGATGCCGTTGTCGCAAACCTTGATGATCCGTATCTTTCCCAAAGATAAAAGCCATGCCGCGATTGGCATCTGGAGTATGACCACCTTGGTGGCGCCCATCATGGGACCGATCCTTGGCGGCGTGTTATGTGACCAGTTCTCCTGGCCGTATATTTTTTACTTCAAAGTGCCATTTGCGATTGTTGCCGGCATTTGTTGTTGGCAATTGATTAAAGGTTTTGAAACCAAGACCAAAAAGGCCGCTATCGACAAAGTCGGTCTGGGGTTACTGGTCGTGTGGGTGGCCTCTTTGCAAATCATGCTCGATGAAGGCAAGGATCATGATTGGTTTGCTTCCAGTCGCATTGTGATCCTGGGGATAATCGCGGTGATTGGCTTTATTGCCTTTTTGATTTGGGAACTGACAGAACGCAATCCGGTGGTGGATCTCAAGGTGTTTCGCCATCGCGGTTTTGCCGCCAGTATGCTGACACTAAGTCTGGCGTTTGGGGCGTTTTTTGCGATAACGGTGGTAACGCCGCTCTGGTTACAGATCTATATGGGCTACACCGCCACCATCTCCGGCTATTCTACGGCAATGATGGGGATTATCGCGGTGTTCTTGGCACCGCTGATAGCCAGTGCTTCCAGCAAATTTGACCCGCGGCCGTTTGTTTTTGTTGGCGTGATGTGGCTGGGATTGTGGACGTATCTGCGCGCCTTTAACAACATGGATATGACCTTCTGGCAGATCAGTATGCCAATGTTTTTCCAAGGGATTGGTATGCCGCTGTTCTTTGTGCCATTGACCGCCATTGCCCTGGGGTGCGTCAAGATGCAGGAGATGGACTCTGCCGCCGGACTGATGAATTTTATTCGAACGCTCTCCGGGGCGGTGGCCACGTCGATGGTTAATACTTCATGGGAGAATGAGACCACTTATGTGCATTCAGAACTGTCGGGTCTGACGGATAAAGCCGGAGTAGCTGCGCACGCAATGCAGGCCAGCGGAATGACGCAGGAGCAGAGTCTTGGCTCGCTTAACTGGTTGTTGCAACAGCAAAGCTCCATGGTAGCCACCAATCAAATCTTCCTCTGGGTCGCGGTCATATTCACTGTGGGAGCCTTTGCTATTTGGCTGGCACCGCGGCCAGTACGTTCAATCGGTGGGGGTGGCACACATTAGGTAGGCGGTGCTGCCTAATGCTTAGGCATTTGGATCAGCACTTTCAGCCCACCTAATGAAGGGCTGCGTTCAAAGGATATCTGCAACTGATATTGTTCGCAGATATCCTTGACTATCGACAGTCCTAAGCCATGGCCGGCTACATCTTCATCAAGACGTTTGCCGCGGTGAGTCAGATTATCCAACTCATCATCAGGGACACCGGGACCATCATCTTCAATACTTATCTGGATTTCGCCTTGTTGCAGCCAGATACGTACCAATACCATTTCTGCGGCCCACTTGTCGGCGTTGTCCAAAAGGTTGCCAAACAACTCCATACCGTCTTCGCGATGGATTGGCAGGCGTGGTACTTGTTCGCTGATATCAAATTTATGATCCACCTGCTTCTGGTGATGTACCTTGTTCATGGTCAGACACAGGCTTTCCAGATCTCTGGGGATCACCATTTGTGCCGCCGGTAACATATCGCCGGTGATGCGGGCGGCTGCCAACTTGCGTTCGATCATTTTATGGATCTGATCCAACTGCTGCTCCAATGCGGCAGCGGTTTCTGGATCTTTCAGTCCCAGAACTTCTACTTGCTGGCGCATCACCGCTAATGGTGTTTTTAATCCATGACTGAGATTGCCAAGGTTATTGCGACTGCGCTGGATCTGATTACTGGTGTATTCCAGCAATTCGTTATAAGTCTCCGCCAGCGGTTTGATCTCAGCTGGTACGCTTTCCAGCGACAGTGAAGAGCTATGGCCTTCGCGCAAACGTGACAGAGCATGTTTGACTTTATTCACTGGCTTAAAGGATTGGCGCAGAATGATAAAGATCCCCAGCAGCATCACCAGCAACATGGTGACATTTACGGTCAGTTTGGCACCGTAAACTTCGGTGAAGACCTTACGGCCAATGCTCAGATCCTGAGCGACGGTTAATGTGGGGTTGCTATCGCCGGGAGAAATTGGTGGTAATCCTTTAGAGAACAGCTGAATATCGTGATGCTGTGGCCCTTTCGATTGCCAGACGCGGGTTTCACCCGGTGCCAGCGGCGTGATGTCGAGGTGCTTGTCCCACAATGAGCGAGAGCGCACTTCGATGTCGCCGATATTGAGCTGATAGTAACGGCCAGAGTAGGCTGGATTGTAGAAGCCTGACAACTGACTACTGTCGATTAGAATGTCATCATTGCTAATGTGGCTGGCAAGTACTATCTGTTCCAGGTCTTCGTGCAGTCGATCAATAATGGAATCATGAAACGCCTGTCGTAACATCGTCTCGATAAAACCAAGCCCGACCAAAGAGCTGAGCAGTACCAGTACTGTCAGCCACAAGCTCAGCTTGGTTTTTATCGATATCATGACTGCTGGCTACCGTGAAAGATATAGCCCTGTCCACGGCGGGTTTCAATGGCATTTTTTCCAAGTTTTTTACGCAGATGCGTCACATAAACTTCGACGACGTTACTCTCTTTCTCATCGTCAAATTGATACAGCTTGTCACTCAATTGTGCTTTTGAGAGCAGCTTTTTGGGTGACATTAAAAAGATCCGCAGCAAGCGAAATTCCATGGCAGTTAATTCAAAACAGTGATCGTTAACCGTTACCGTCTGTTCAGTCTCATCAAGGACTACACCGCCAAAACTTAACTGCTTGCTCGGCGTGGTCGCATGCCCATGTGTCCGGTGAATCACGGCTTGCAACCGCGCTAACAACTCTTGGGTATGGAAGGGTTTGCCAAGATAATCGTCGGCACCCGCATTAAAACCTTCAACCTTTTCATGCCACTGGCTACGGGCGGTGAGCATAATCACCGGGGTGGTGATGCCGCGTTGGCGCCAGCGTTGCAGCAGTTCTAAACCATTGCCGTCGGGCAATCCAATGTCGAGAATGACACAGTCATAAGGACTTTCTTTGATCAGATAATCGGCATCCAGCGCCTTGGCAGCAACATCGGTGACATAGCCAGCCAATTTCAGCTGTTTCAGCAGCTCTGTTACCAACAGATCATTGTCTTCAACGAGGAGCAGTTTCATAAGGATGGCACTCTTCTGGTAATGGTTGACCATCATGTTCGCTGGTACTGGCATTCAGATCCAGTTGCAGCAAAGTATCCTGGTCATTTTTTATAAGTAAATCATAACGCCATTTGCCATCTCGCTGGTAGAGATGCGCATCAACCAATTGGCCATAACAGAACGGTTTAATGTTTGACAGCGTGGTGTCGAGGGAGAGAATTTCGCCGGATTTGACCAAAGCCTTGGCAATATTGTGATCTGCTTGGAGATGTAAATTGGCCACATTTGCGTGGGCAATCACAGGCATTAGACCTGCCCAGCACAGTTGACTCAGCCGACTCATCAACACTCCTGAAAACAAAAAAGTGACCAAAATTTACACCTTGGTCACTTTAATAAATCAGGATTAAATCAAGCTGAATCAGTAATTAACGGGTACCGTATACCACAATAGTTTTACCGTGTGCCTGGATCAAATTCTGCTCTTCTAACATTTTCAGAATACGACCCACAGTTTCACGGGAACAGCCAACAATCTGACCGATTTCCTGACGAGTAATCTTGATCTGCATACCATCTGGGTGGGTCATCGCATCTGGCTGCTTGGCAAGATGCAACAATGTCTGGGCAATACGGCCCGCCACGTCCAAAAATGCTAAATTCCCCACTTTCTGGCTGGTATTCTGCAGACGATGGGCCATCTGCGCTGCAAGTTTCATCAGGATTTCTGGATTAACCTGAATCAACTGCTTAAATTTCTTATAGGAAATCTCAGCAATCTCACATGCCTGTTTCGCACGAACCCAAGCAGTACGTTCTGCCTGCTCTTCGAACAAACCCAGCTCTCCGATAAAGTCGCCCTGGTTCAGATAAGACAAGATCATCTCTTTGCCTTCGTCGTCTTTAATCAAAACTGCGACGGAACCCTTCACGATGTAATAGAGGGTATCAGAACCTTCACCGGCGTGGATCAACGTGCTCTTGGCTGGATATTTATGAATGTGACAGTGGGATAAAAACCATTCCAATGTTGGATCCGGTTTTGGCTTACCAATCAGAGCCATGCCTTTGTTCCTCAATTGTTTAGTGTAAAGTTAGAGTATGCTAAATAAGGATCTTGAGTCAATTGACCCAAAAAATCCTTCGATCACTACTTGGCGCTGAATCCGTTTGCGCTGCAAAAATTAATAACTGCTTAATAATTACAACATTCTGATACTTTAGTGATATAAGTCAATAAATACCTGTGTTTACTCTTTCTCCGTATCCCAGTCTTGCAGTGCAAATCACAACTTCCTGAAGGATTTGACCGAACGCTAATATATCGATGATATCCGGTTTATCTTTTCATCAGTAATTACTGCTTATTGCTCGACTTTGCGGGGCAATTCTGGCTAACTTTGAGCTTAGTTTTATCTATGCAGGATACGGTCGTGAGATATCCACGCGTTTTAATCACCCTATTTTCCGGATTGGCGATGCTAGTGCCGGCTGATACTTGGGCATTTGCGGTTCCGCAACCACAGCAGGAACTTATTGCCAGTAAAGTGGCTTATGTGCAACTCAGTGCCGAGGAAGGGTCCGCTGAAGCACAGTACCTTTTAGGTCTGATGTATGTCTCCGGGCGTTTTGTTAACGCCGATAAAGTTCTCGGGGTCTCATGGCTGAAAAAATCTGCGGATAACGGCAGTGCCAATGCGCAGAAGACACTAGCCGATATGGCATTTGAAGGTAAATTGATCAAACGCGATCTGTCACTGGCAGAACATTGGTATTTGAAACTTGCAGACAAGGATCGCTGGGCACAATTTCGTCTGGGATTTATCTATGCTGCGGGGGGGGATGGTGTCAGTCGTCACTGCGGTAAAGCGGTAAAATATTTCACTGCAGCCGGTGATAATGTCTCGATGGGTAATGCCGCCTGGATTTTAGCTACCTGTCCGGAAAAGCAATTTCGTGATGGTGAAAAGGCCGTGCAGTTGGCGACTGATCTGCTGAAAACGAATGAACAGGATCCCACTAATTTGGATAACCTTGCCGCAGCCTATGCGGAATTGGGGAATTTTAATGAAGCGGTCAAGGCACAGCGGCAAGCTATTGCAGCGTTACAGGCAGATAAAGGGAAGATCCGCGATAAAGAGGATGAGTTTAAATCCCGGCTGCGGGACTACTTGCAGCACAAACCGTATCGTGAAATTTTGCCATTAGATTAAACGCAAAAAAAAAGCCCACAATGGGCAAAGTATGAGAGAGAAAAAAGAGTCATCCACACAATTGGATCGGGTTGCCGACATATCCAGATAGAAACAAACAGATTGTAGAGGGGAATCAATTCCCATCTGAGTGTCGGCGATCAGAACTTCAGCTGAAATCCCGATGGCCGCTAATATAGCGACAGGGGCTTAAAGCAAACTTAATCAAATCGCGAAGATAGCGGTTATTCCAGCTCTTGTTCCAAGGTGGCGATGCGGCGGTCCATCAGTTCCTTGATCAATGGTGTCAGGATCAGTTCCATCGCTAATGACATCTTGCCACCCGGTACGACCAGTGTATTGACCCGTGACATAAATGAACCCTGGATCATTCTGAGGTAGTAGGGAAAATCCACCTTATCCATGCCGCGAAAGCGGATCACCACAAAGCTTTCATCCAGGCTGGGAATATCTTTGGCACTAAAGGGGTTGGAGGTATCTACCGTCGGCACGCGCTGGAAGTTGATGTGGGTGCGCGAAAACTGTGGCGTCATATGGTTAATATAGTCTTCCATCGACCGCACAATGGAGTTCATCACTTTTTCTTTGGTGTGGCCGCGCTCACTGGTGTCGCGGATAATCTTCTGAATCCATTCCAGGTTGACAATCGGTACCATGCCGATCAGCAGATCGACATGTTGTGCCACATTATTTTCCGGCGTTACCACCGCGCCATGCAACCCTTCGTAATAAAGCATGTCAGTGTTATCAGGTAGCGGCTGCCATTGAGTAAAGGTCCCCGGCATCTGATTGTACGGTACTGCTTCATCAAAGGTATGCAGGTAGGAACGGGTTTCTCCCTGGCCGGTGGCGGAGTAATCAGAGAAACATTTTTCCAGGCGGTCAAAGTCGTTGGCTTCCGGACCGAAGTAGCTGATATTGCGATTTTCCGCTTTGGCTTTGCGGATCATCACTTCCATTTCGGCACGCGTGTAGTGGTGAAAGCTATCGCCCTCTACCATGGCGGCATTGATCCCCAACTGCCGGAAGATATGACTAAAAGCGGTGGTCGTGGTGGTGGTTCCTGCACCAGAGGAGCCGGTCACTGCGATAATGGGATGTTTTGCTGACATGATTGCTACCTGTGTCTGAAGCTGTCACTGCCTGAACGACTTCATTAAATGTTATGACAGTGTAACAGGCAGGCAGTTACTTATACGGCACTGAGCCGGTCTGGTCAATCTTCACTGAGAGGTGTCCGCTGAATAATCTGTTCCCTGGAACGGATAGCAACAGATTCATCATCCTCACTATATTCCACTATTAATTCGCCTTTTTTAAGCGCCTGACGACATTTTTCTGTGGCGGCTTGGATCGCCTTGTCGTTGAGCTCATTGAAACTCCCATCTTCCACTTGTGACAGCAGATATTCACGGATCAGATTATCCACAGTGCTGGTGGGCAGGCGTAACAAGGACTCATAGGGGATCAACATTATCCTTCTCCAACAGATATTGCAGTACTCGCCGTTCCAGAAAGAATTTAGGGCGCCAAGGCGTTCCACCTTCGATAAATCCCACATGACCACCGTGATGATACAGCTCGTATTGTACACACGCCGGTAAGCTGCTGGTATTAGGGATCACCGACTGACTCATAAACGGATCATCTGCCGCATGTATAAACAGCGTTGGCCGCCCGATTTTGTGTAGCAGGGGCAGGGCGCTGGCGCGTGCATAATACTCAGCAGCACCGCTAAAGCCATGCATCGGGCCGGTGAGTCGGTCATCGAATTGATAGAAAGTGTTGAGCTGCTTTATGGTCTTGGCATCCGGTAATGCGGGGACTGGGCTATGGGCGATTTTCGCCAACATCTTTTGCTGCAGCTGTTGCAACAGATAGCGCTGATAGACTCGGGAAAAACCCTGTTCCAGTTTGCGGGAACACCCCGCCAGTTCCAAAGGCGCAGACACGACTGCTGCCCGACTTAGCAGACTGTTGCTCCCCTGTTCTCCCTGATATTTGGCTAACACATTGCCACCGAGACTGTAACCTACTGCCAGCAGTGGTGATTGCGGATAACGGTGTCTGAGCAGGCGAAACGTATGGTCGATGTCGGCAGTATCACCACTGTGGTAACTGCGTGGCAACCGGTTGGGTTCGCCGGAACAGCCGCGATGATGATGCACCACCACCGCTAATCCTCGCTGGGCGCACTGCTGTACCATTCGCCGGGCGTAGTGCGAACTGGCGCTGCCTTCCAAACCATGAATTAACACCAGCACGGGGTGACCAACTTCGGGAGCGGCCCACCAGTCCAGATCGATAAAATCACCGTCATCCAGCTCTAGCCGTTCTCGCTGCAACGGCAGCTGCGGCACTTTTGTCAGCACCGGCAATATGGTTTGAATATGTGGATTCCGGCTCCACCACGGTGGCGAAAATAACGGTTGCATAGTGACTCGGCAGTTACGGCATCACCGCTAGTGTATCACAGCTGTCAGTGATGTGAGTGAGTGCGGGATAAGCACTAAGCTCAAGCTGAAACTGTGCTAAATAGTCTCGCCGATTAGTGGGGGTGTTGTTAGTTGGTTGCAGGGGAATGTGGCGTAATGTCAACGATATCAACTGCTGACTCTTGCGTTCCAGCAGTAGCTCAACGCGCAACATCTGTTGATACTCGTCTTGCTCAATGAAGTCTTTTGCCAACTTGCGCAGTTGCCGATAAGGCGAAAGCATCCGACTTTGCCACGCTAAAACCTGCTGCTGCAGTGGTTGCCAACAGTCAGATGGCAGCTGTAATTGTTGTTTGTCTAGCGCCAGCGCTAACAATAACAGGTTGATGATAATGCCGTGCTGATCCTGCAGTTGTATTGCGGTGGCTTCAATGGCCGGATAATACTGTTCACACGCCCGCCACCAAGATGGCGTCAAAATATCGGGTGTTGACATGATGCTCCTTGCTCCGCCTCAACATTCCCTGTGGCGGCTCACGCAGAGGTTGCCGCTAGTTCAATACTATCGATCTGTTCCTGTAACTCGAGCCAGCTCAATTCACTTTGTTCCAGTTGCTGGTTGAGGGTGGTGCGCTCGGCCAGGACCTCAGTCAGTCGGGCCTTATACTGTTCTGCATATAATTCAGTATCTGCCAGCAGGTTTTCCAGCTCCGCCAGACGTTCAGTCACCTTTTGCTGTTCATCTTCGAGCTTGCCTTGTTGCTTTTTCAGCGGCGACAGCTTTTGTCGTAACTCTGCTTCCTGGCGTTTCTGCTGCTTCTTATCCTGTTGCGGTTTGCCATCAGTTTGCGGCTGTGGTTTTGCCGCTTTCGCCGCATCCAGTAGCCATTGATGATAATCTTCCAGATCACCGGCAAAGTGCTCGACTTTACCGCTATCCACTAAATAATAATCATCACAGGTCAGGCGCAGTAGATGCCGGTCGTGAGAAACGATAACCATCGCACCTTCAAAATCCTGTAAAGCAACCGTCAGCGCGTGGCGCATCTCCAGATCCAGGTGGTTGGTGGGTTCGTCTAACAGCAACAGGTTAGGGCGTTGCCATACCAGTAACGCCAATACCAACCGTGCTTTCTCACCACCAGAGAATGGCCGCACCGGTGATAGTGCCATATCCCCCTGAAAACCGAAGCCGCCGAGAAAATCTCGCAGTTCCTGTTCGCGTTGCTCCGGTGCCAGCCGTTGCAGGTGTTGCAATGGGGTATCGTCCAGGCGCAGATATTCCACCTGATGCTGTGCAAAGTAACCGATATTGAGGCCGGGATTCGGTTGATATTTACCGCGTTGCGGTTCAAGTTGTCCGGCAAGCAGTTTAATGAAGGTCGATTTACCGGCACCATTGCGTCCCAGTAAACCGATTCGGGCACCTGGGACCAGATTGAGATGCACCGAATTGAGGATCGTGGTATCGCCATAGCCGACGGCCACGTTTTCCATCATCACCAACGGGTTGGGCAGTGCCGAAGGTGGGCGGAACTCCATCTGGAACGGATTATCCACTGCCGCTGGCAACAACTCGGTCATCTTTTCCAGTGCCTTGAGGCGGCTTTGTGCTTGCCGCGCCTTGCTGGCCTTGTAACGGAAACGGTCAACGTAAGACTGCATATGTGAGCGTTCGCGCTGCTGTTTTTCATAGGCGACTTGTTGCTGCGCCATGCGTTCGGCACGTATGGCTTCAAATGCGGTGTAGTTGCCACGGTAGAAATTCAGCTTCTGATTTTCAACATGGATGATCTCTTCCACGATCGCATCGACGAAATCACGGTCATGGCTGATCAGCACCAGTGTGCCCTGATAGCTCTTAAGCCAGCCTTCCAGCCAGAACATGGTGTCCAGATCCAGATGGTTGGTGGGTTCGTCCAACAGCAACAATTCTGAGCGGCACAGCAGTGCCTGCGCCAGGTTGAGGCGCATGCGCCAGCCACCGGAAAAACTCTTCACTGGCTGGCTTTGCTGTGATTCGCCAAACCCCAGTCCTGCCAGCAAACTGCCCGCACGGGCGCGAATGCTGTAGGCGCCAATTGCATCGAGCTTGCCGTGCAGGTCGGCGATAGCATTGCCATCATTGCGCTGTTCTGCCAGTTTTAACTGACTTTCCAAATCACGAAATTCGCGGTCACCATCCAGTACATATTCCAGGGCCGCCATGTCGAGCGCCGGAGTTTCTTGGGCAACGGTAGCGATGCGCCATTGGGCCGGTACGCTGATATCGCCTTTATCGAGGTGCAGTTTGCCCATGATCAGTGCCAATAATGAGGACTTGCCGGTGCCGTTGGCGCCGACCAACCCCACTTTGTGGCCGGGGTAAAGGGTGACGGAAGCATCATCCAGCAGTACCTTACTGCCGCGGATGAGTTGCGCGTGGGATATGGTGATCATGGGTTAACGCAATAGTGATAAAAGTGAAAACGCCGATCATAGCCCACAAGCTGCGACTTCCGCTATAGCACTGATGCGCCAATCTTACGTTGACACCACAGAATGTGGCAAAATAGCCATTATGTTATCTGTAGTTGAATAGAAAATGAGCAAATCCAGAAAACGTTTTGTTGCCGGCGCCCGCTGCCCTAAATGTCAGGCGCTTGATAGCATCGTCCTCTATAAGGATAACGGCGTGGAAACTGTCGAATGTATCGAATGCGGTTACCATGAACAGCAAACGGAAGCCAAAGTGGCCGATAAGGCACAAGGCCAGGTCATCGGTCTGTTTAAGCCAGAATAACCTCGGTCACGCGGCTACCGCCCTGGCGTTGCCAACATCAGGGCTTTCCTTTACTTTAGGGGCCTCACTGACGAGCTAAGATAAAGCGGCCAGAAGCTGCCTGCGTGAACGGTATTGCCTCGCGCCACCGTTCTCTCTGTATAACAAGGACAAATATGCCAAGCCTGATCCGAATTCTGTTGATCGATACCCACCTGCCGGGCGTAGTGGAACTGCGTCTCGATGGCCATACCAATATCTGCGGTACGAACGCCTCCGGTAAAACCACCTTGCAGCGGTTAGTGCCGGTGTTTTACGGCGAATATCCTAGTCGAGTGGTGCCGTCGACCCGCGACAGCTTCGAGCGCTGGTATCTGCCGCGCGAGTCAAGCTACATCATTTATGAATATCAGAAAGCCGATGGTTTGTTATATCAGGCTGTGCTGGCTTCGGCTGGTGATGGTAAAGGGGTTAACTACCGCTTTATCGGCAAAGGTTTTGAATTAGCGGATTACATCAAGTCACAGAATGGTGACACCATTATCTGCCACACCATGGCGGAACTCGGCCGCGAGATGAAACGCCTTGCTGTCGAATGCACCAATCTGCTCAACACCCGTGAATATCGCGCCATTATCCAGAATGATCGCAGCTTGCTGAATACCGGCAGCAACCGCAGTGAACTGCGTAATTATGCACGGCAGTTTTCGCTGTGCGAGGCCGACCATTCATTGCGTCACATAGAAAAACTGGCCAAGGCGGTGCACTCGAAAGAGGGCAAGATGGAAACCGTCAAGTCAATGATTGCGGCCATTCTGGAAGAAGACGGGGTGAATCCACCAACCTCCAGCATTAATCCGCAACGGGTTGAAGCCTGGATCCGTGAAAGCCAGCTGATTGCCGGTTTTGAAAAAATCCGCCCAGAATTCGACAAGCTGGACCAGGAGTTCAATGAACTGCAGGCTGCGGAATTGCGCTTAGCTAGCCTGTCACAGGGTTATCGTCACGACGAAGTGCTGGAAAGTCAGCGGCAAGAGCAGCAACACACCTTATCGCAGGAGTGTAATTTCCGCCTGAAAACCTTAGATGACCAGTGGAAAGAGCAGCGCGATGAGATCAACCAGGAGTTGTCGGCCGCCAAAGGCGATGCCAACAAGCTGGAAGATGAACTCGACAGTATTGAAAACCAGCAAAATGCCTACTTGGATGCCGACATCGAACAGGCCAAGGCGCATCTGGAACAACTGCCGTTATGGCGTGCCGATCTGGAAAGCCTGAGCGAACGTCACAAACTGCTGACCGAAAAACATCAGGATGTTGAAGCTGCTTATAACGCCCGGCGCAGCAAAATTGGTGAGCAGCTCAACCGCGAGCTGGAAAAACTGCATCAGCAACAGGATGAACAGCGGGAACAGCTAGATAAGCAAAAACAACTTGCCAGTGACGACACCACTAAACTCGACAATGAATGGCGCGAACGCATTGATGCGGGCAAAGCCAAGTTTCAGGAACAGCAATACCAACTGAAGTTAGCGGCAGCTGAGCAGCAACTGTTGGTGAATAACGTCAGCTATACCGAAGCGGAAAAGCTGGCGCTGGCGGTGTTTGATGAACGTATTGAACGCGCCGATACCGAACAGGAAGCGGCTAACGTTAAGGTCGAACGCCTCAGTAGTGAAGAGCGTAAACTCAAAGCACAGCGCGAGCAGGCGACAGAAGCGTTGCGACTGGCCTCACTGCGGGTCAATGAGCGCCAAGGTGAACTGGATGAGATCAGGCAAATGCTGTTTCCACAGTCACATACCTTGCTGGAGTTCCTGCGGCGTGAGTTGCCCGGTTGGGAGCAACATCTGGGCAAAGTAGTGAATCCGGAACTGCTGCATCGCAGCGATCTGCACCCCGGCTATCTGGGCGAAAGCGACAACTTTTATGGGTTAACGCTGGATTTGCCAGCACTGGATATTCCGGCTTATGCCGCCAGTGAGCCGGAACTGCGGGCGCGACTGGCGCAAGCCGAAGATGCGCTGCAACATGCCGAGGCACTGAAGCAAGCCGCAGAAGAGCAATTAGTCGCCGCCAACAGTGCGCTGGATAGTCTCGGTCGTGAGCTGACCATGGCGCGCACTAGCTACAAGAATTTGCGGGAAGATTTGCGGCGTTTGATGGAGGAGCGGCGTAATGCCCAAACCGCCATCAATCAGGCGCTGGCAGCGCGTAAAGCCGAAGCCGGTAAACGGCTGACGCAGCTCGACTATGAGATGAAACAACTGCACAACCAGCACCTTGAGTGGGTTGATGAACAAAAATCGCTGGCGCTGGAAGCGCGCATGGAAAATCAGGTGTACTGGCAGGATGTCACCGGTGCGATTGAGCAGCAGTTACAGACGATCCGCGACAGTATTTTACAGCGCCGTGAACGGGCCAAACAGGAACAGCAAGCGTGCGACAGTTGGTATCGCAATGAACTGAAATCCCGCGGCATCAATGAAGATGAAATCGTGGCGCTAAAACGGCAGATGCGCGAGCTGGACGGTCAGATTGCCAGTGCTGAACAGCGCCGTAGCGAGGTGTTGCGCTACGAAGACTGGTATCAACATACCTGGTTACAACGCAAGCCTAAGCTGGTGAGCGAACTGGCGAAAGTCAAACAGGCCGTATCAACGCTAGATCAGCAGCTGAAAAGCCGCGCCAGCGAAGTGAAACAACAACGACAGCAGTTGGAAACTAGTCTACGTCAGTCCAATGCCGCACAGGTGGAAGCCTCGGAAAATCTCAGTAAATTGCGTGGCCTGCTGCGCAAGCTGAGTGAACTGAAGCTGCCCAAAAATAATGAAGAAACGCCTGGCAGCATCAGCGAGCGTCTGCGTCAGGGCGAAGAGTTATTACTGAAACGCGATTATCTGTTGGGTTCGGTAAAGCAGTATGTGGATCATTTCGATCAAGTGATTGCCGCCAAGTCCGGCTCTAGTCTGGCTGAAACCTGGGAACGGGCCCGTGAAGATTCCAGCTATGTTACTGACAAAGGGATCCGGCTGTTGGATTACCACAAGCTGGTGCCCGCACTGGAGCAACTGCTGAACGTGATGGTGCCGCAATCGGTCACCGCCTTACGGGAACAGGGGCGTATTTTCGGTGTGGATCTCACCGCATTTTACGATGTGCTGGCCGATATCGACCGCCGTATTGCCTCGCAGAGTGCGCGTATTACCCGTGAAGTGGGTGAGGAGCTGTTCCTGGAAGGGGTTTCCGATTCCGCAGTGAAGATCCGCTCCCGTATCAGCGAGCTGGAATTCTGGCCGGAACTGGAAACCTTCGTCAAAGCGTTCCGTGCCTGGAAAGCCGATGGTTTCAGCAAGTTACCCGATGAACACTACACCGACAGTATGCGCCGGGCGCTGGATATCATCGGCCGCTCCGCACTGACCGGTGGCATTGCCAAGTTGCTGGAGATTGAATTGCGCCTGAAAGAAGGTAACTCCGACCTGATTATTCGCACCGATCGCCAGCTCAACGAATCTTCCAGTCACGGCATGGCATATCTAATTCTGTGTAAATTCCTGCTGGCGTTTACCCGTTTGTTGCGTGGTAAGGCGGATGTCACTATCCACTGGCCGATTGATGAACTGGGCACTTTGCATCACAGCAACGTGAAGAAGATTTTCGATGCCTGTGAAAACAACAATATCTGTGTGCTGGGCGCATTCCCGAATCCGGAATCGGAAGTGCTCAACCTGTTCGTTAACCGTTACATCATTAATAAGCAGACCAAGCGCTTACAGCTGGTGAAACCGAAGCTGGACCCGATTGCCCAAAAACTCAGTGAACGTCTGGCGAAGGAGGCGGTGTAAATGAGCGAAATCATAGCCAATGGTGAACTGATTGAGCGCCTGCTGCGGGGCGAATTTATCTGCCGTACCAGCTTTGAAGACGGCTGGCGTGCCTTAAAAAATCCGGCCACCCGTGACCGAGTAGAAGCCTATCTGAATCAGATTAACCGCACCGTGGCTCAGGCCGCTGACGGCGAGGTGTTCTTTTGTGGCTACGTTAATCTTGGCGACAATGAACGCAAAATTATTTCGGCGCAGTTTCGTGAGATCTGCCAGTCGTTGATCCCCTTAGTGGAATGGCTGGTGCTGGTGCAGGAAGCCAGCGGCCAGGATGCGCCACTGACAGAAGGTGCCCCGGTGCGGTTAACTGAGTTACAGACCCGGATTGAAGATACGCCGGCGTTTCGTGAACAACTGGCTAAACTCAGCCAATATCGTTTATTTGGTTCCAGCTCCAACAGTGTTGACGGGCAGATTAAACTGGTATTCAAACGGCTGGTGGAACTGGGCTATCTGTTGCGACCGAACCCGGAAAAGCAGATTTATCTCGCCACCGGCAAACTGGATTACTTGTATGAAGTGATCCGTTTTATTGATGAAACTGAGAGCCTGAGCCTGGAGGCGCAGGCAGAAACCGCCAGTCAGAGGGACCTGCTATGAGCAGCAATCTGCATCAGGCTGGCGTCAAGTTACTGCGCTTGCTCGGTCGCCATGCCGAACTGGTGATGGACACCTATCTGGGTGGCAGCATCGACGAAGAGAAGTTGGAACCGGCAGCCGTTAAAAAGCTCACAGAAAGTGGCATCTTATGGCGCCCTGAGCCTGGCGAACAGCTGCGCTTGTCGCGTAACGTGCGCGCATTGCTGGAAGATGGGCTGAAAGATGAACGTAACCGCCAAATCAACGCTAACGTTGGCTCGGCACTGGCGACGATTAAAACGCTGGCGAGTCACTATCGTGAGGCGCGTGCCAGTGTCGATTACAGCGCTGCCGAAGCCTATCTGGCAGATTTGTCTGAACAGGTATACAGCTTTACCGAAAGTCTGCGTTACTCCATCCGGGTGCTATGGGGTCGCATCAATAACGAATTTGGCTATGTCGGCTCGATCAGCGCCAAAATCCGTGAGAACGAACTGGCCCAGAGCCAGGTGACCGAGTTGCTGAACGGGCTGGAGATGTTTGAGTTCCGTGAACTAGGCGAACTGGCGGGGGATATCCGTGAACTGCGGCGTTTGCTGGTCACCAGCTTACAGGAAACCCTCAGCTCCTGTGCCCAGGAACTCAGTGTGGTGCAAGGGCGGTTGCTGGAGTTATTGGGACGTTTTCGCAAAATTCAGGGGCGTACCCGTCTGCTCAAGGGCTGGTTGCTATATACCGATCTGCATCCGGATTATGAAGTGGCCGACCATGTGGCCCACAAGCAGATCTCACCGCTGTTTAATCAGGCACAGTCGTTGTTGGCACCGGCGGCGGTGGATGTGCATAACGCGCAACATGAACCGCAGCTGCTGGAGTTGGTAGCCACCATCAAAGCGATCAGCCGCGACGCTTTGCCGCAACATTCAGTGCAAGAAGCACAGCCAGTGGCTGTGGTTGCCGCTGAAGCCTTTGATATTCCTGATAATCCACTGAAACAGGCCGTTGACGAATATTTCTGTGCCGTGATCGATTCCGGTCGTAACCAATCGGCATTGCAATATTTGCAGTCGCATCAATTACCCTGGGATGCTGAAAGCTGGCTGTTCCAGGTGATTGGCGGTTTTGAAGGCCTGAGTGACGAGCATAAGCAGTTTTTTGACCTAGAACCCCTGGGCGAAGCTCATCCAGTTTATTCCGGTAATTTTATTATCCGGGACGTAGAAGTGGGATTGCGCTGACAGTCGTTCAGCACTGACAAGGTTAAAATGTCGTGGTAATCAGCTCGGCTGAGCTGAACACCACTGACGATCGCGATTATTAACCAAGCGCTAATATTTCGCTCTTGATGTGACAAATTAGCGGTGTATCGTATGCACCCTAAATGCTGTTTTATGAATCACCCAATGTTAGAAGGCTCTAGTTTGCTTGGTTGCGACGTAATGAAGGCGCAGTGCTCTGCGGTCGCACAGCTTGGCGGTAGCTTCTTGATGTGATGTATAAAGGAACTCAATAATGCAAAGACGAGATTTTTTAAAGAATGCTGCCCTGTTATCAGCTGCAGGTATTGTCAGTCCGCTGCTGGCAACCTCAGTAGAGGCTAAACCCGCGATTACTGCAACTGAAGGCCGTCGCCGTTTTACCGTGACTCAGAATTATGATGTGAAAGCCCCGCAAGGTTCTGCAGGTGTCGTGAAACTGTGGATCCCATTACCTGCGGATATGACCTTCCAGCATGTGTGCAGTCTCCAATTTGAAGGCAACTATCAAGACGCCTACATCACTACGGGTAACGCTTATGGCGCTAAAACGCTGTTTGCCACTTGGCCCAATGCCAACGGTCAGTTGACACTGAAACTGGAATTTGTGATTGAAACTCAGGACTGGGAACCCCGTAAAAATGGTGAGCTGGACAATTATCGCGTACCGGAAGTGATCCAGTATCCGGCAGAGGTAAAACCTTTCCTGTTGCCAACCCCCCACATTCCGGTAGATGGTCTGGTGAAACAAACCGCAGATAACATTGTGGCGAACGAAACCAATCCATTGCACAAAGCCCATAAGATTTATCAGTGGGTCACCGATCACATGTTCCGTAATCCGGATGTCATCGGTTGTGGTACTGGTGATGTGGCAACGATTCTTAAATCTGGCGATCTGGGTGGCAAATGTACCGATATCAGTTCGGTGTTTGTTGCCTTGGCGCGCGCTGCGGGAATTCCAGCGAAAGAAGTGTTTGGTATCCGTGTCGGCCAGGCAATTAAAATGGGTAAATATTCCCATAAAGCCTTTGGTAGCGCTGATGAACATGGTGTGGCTAACATCAGTGGTGGTCAGCATTGCCGGGCGATGTTCTATCTGGCGGGCTTTGGCTGGTTGCCTGCCGATCCTGGTGATGTCACTAAGATGCGCTTGGTCGAGAAAAAGGATAAACAGGACCCAGCCTCACAGGCCGTCAATGACTATCTGTTTGGTAACTGGGAAATGAACTGGATCGCCTTTAACTATGGGCGCGATTTTGATCTGTATCCAGTGGCAGAGCAGACACCGCTTAACGATTTCGCTTATCCCTATGCTGAAGTCGATGGCGATCCGGTGAATTTCTACGATCCGAAAGTATTTGCTTATGATTACAAGTCAACAGAGCAGCGCTGAGACGCAAACTAGCGCACGCGGTTTCGTTGCAACTATAGTGACTGCGGTAGTTGCCGCAGTCGCTTCGAGTCTTTGCTGTATTGGCCCGTTACTCTATTTGGTGTTTGGTGTTTCTGCTGCCAGTCTGTCAGGTGCAGAACAGCTGACCTGGCTGCATTATCCAATGCTGTTATTGTCTACGGCACTGATTGCAATGGGGTTCTGGCGTTTGTATTTTTCGCGCCGACCTTTGTGTACCGGCACATTTAGCCGTACCAAAATGTTGATCCTGTATTGGATTGCCGTGCCTCTGGTACTGGCCTTTCAGCTGTATCCCTATGTATTGCCTTGGATTCTGGAGAGGTTTGAATGAAACGCTTGATGCTGATGTTCCTGTTGCTTGCCAGCCCTGCGGTTTGGGCGGCGAACGAAACAGTTGTCATTGACGTAGAAGCCATGACCTGTCCGTTGTGCGTAACCGTGGTCAATAAAGTGCTGCGGCAAACTGACGGCGTGATTAAAGCCAAGTCATCACTGAAAACCCACCAGGCGGTAGTGATTGTGCCTGAAGGGTTTGATACCAATAAATTACTGCAGGCGATTGATAAGACTGGCTATAAAGGTGTTATCAATAAAGTTGAAAAGCCGTCTTAGCCAGTAACAGTTTTAACGAGGCGATGCGAAGGCATCGCCTTTTTTATGGGATACTTTCGGTGATGTGACTAGGCGTGTTTCAGTAGCTGGGCGCACAATTTCACAAAATCGGACGAGGTGATAATCCCCAGTACTTTGCGGTTGCTGTCGATCACCGGCAAACAGCCCAGTTTGTTATTCACGAAGTAATCGACCACTTCCGTTAGCGGGGTGGTACTGGTCAATGGGGTAAAGTCCGTTTCCATCAGCTCTGCCAAGGGGGTATAGCGTTCGCGCCGTTCCAAAGCCCCGGAACCATAACGATTAAGTAAGCCGATGACGGTGGCCACCATCTTTTTGTGAGTCAGTAACCCCACTAAGGTGCCATCAACTTCTGAAATCACCGGCAAGTGGCGTACACCACGGCTTTGCATTAACTGGTGAGCATCTTTAATAGAGGCTCCATCACTGATACACACCACATTGGCGGTCATTATGTCCTGTACTTTCATGGCGGTTTCCTTATCACTGAGACTGAGCAAAGTCGGGTGTCGCTGGTGCTCTAATCATATGACAGAGACACAGCTAAATGAATAATAAGCGCTTTTATAAATAAATTTCCGATAATACATCGGCTGAACTTATTCGTTGGGCCAGTGGCTGACTGGACAAATAGGTCTGACAGCATAAGATTCACTGAGAGACTTTTTTCCGGCTGTTGCACTATGTCTGATGATTTTACTATCGCGACCCTCAATCTTTACAATTTTGCTGCGCCACCGCTGGCTTATCACCAATTTGACAATATTTACAGCCAGTCACAGTGGCACCTGAAATGCAATTGGACTCGCCGCTGGCTGCGTGCTGCTCGCCCTCAGTTGCTGGGAATGCAGGAAGTTTTCAGTCCAACGGCGTTGCAGTCACTGTGTGCCGAGTGTGATTTACCCTATTTTGTGACCATTGCTGAACCACAAGTCACCGATTACGTAGCCCATCAAAGTGTGGTGGCACTGGCAAGTGCTTTCCCGCTGACGGAAGTGAGTCAGGTAGATATCGATCGGCAGTTGATTGCTGCACTGGGAATCACCGACGAATTTGTCCCTAGCCGCAGTTTTCTGCGAGCTACCACTCTGCTTCCTGGCATTGGTACAACTGATATTTACGTAGTGCATTTTAAATCGCCTCGGGCATTGTTGACGGCGCAAGACAGCCATCTCGAAGGGGTACCAGCATTGCTGGCGGGAAGTGCGCTGGGGCGCTGGGCATCCATTGTCAAACGCGGGACTGAGGCAGCGCTGCTGTATCAGGCCATGTTGCAGCGGCGCAGAGACAGTGGTCATGCCATGGTGCTGATGGGGGATTTTAATGCCACCATCGATAGTAGCGAAATGCGTGCCTTGATGACCGATAGCAGTCGATTGTTTGCCACCGATTTACGCGCCGCGGGGTTGTCTGGGTTGGACGAGTTACAATTGCAACAACGTATTGGTCGTTATCGTTTATACGACGCTTGGGCGCTATGGCAGCAATACCAGCAGTTGACGCAAGCGCGACCGGTGAGCCATTTCCATGGTGCCAGTGGCAGTGCAGTGGATCATCTTCTGCTAAGTCAGGAGTTCAACGGGGCTAGCCAACATAGCTTGGGACAGGTCTCCGAATACCGGGTGTATGACGATCATTTAATCCGGCCTGATTATCAGCAGGATGTTATGGCGAGCGATCACACTCCAGTGGCTGCCACCATCAGCTTGCGTCAACCTTAATCACTGTCAGCCTCTGCCGGAATTTGCCGAATTAAGGTATGATGCGCGCCATCTGGCGGCCGCATTGATATAACCCTTATCAATAGCCGTGCCGCATTGTATTCACAGCCAAAGGGCAACGCATAGTGGACAGGATCAAACTTAAACCGGGACGCGAGAAATCGCTTGATCGCCATCATCCCTGGATTTTCTCCAGTGGTATTCACAACATCAAAGGCAAGCCGCTGATGGGGGCTACCGTTGACGTGGTGGCGCATGATGGCCGTTGGCTCGGCCGCGGTGCCTGGTCGCCGGAATCACAGATCCAGGTGCGTATCTGGAGCTTTGATCGGGATGAAGAGATCGACCGTGCGTTTTTCCTACGGCGGATCCAGCGTGCACAGCTGGGCCGTGATGCATTGATCGCTAGCCATGGACTGACCGGCTATCGCTTGATTGCGGCGGAATCCGATGGCTTGCCAGGTATTACCATAGATCGTTATGCCAATGTTTTGGTGTGTCAGCTGTTATCTGCTGGTGCTGATTACTGGCGTGAGACCCTGGTCTCTGTGCTGGCGGAACTCTATCCTGACTGCGCTATCTATGAGCGCTCTGATGTGGATTCCCGTAAAAAAGAGGGATTAGCGCCCACCAATGGATTACTGCATGGCACCTTGCCAATGATGCCCGTCATTATCGAAGAGAATGGTGTCAAGATTGCGGTCGATGTCATTACCGGCCATAAAACCGGATTTTATCTGGACCAACGGGATAACCGTGCAGTGGCAGCGCGTTATGTCAAAGGTAAGTCGGTGCTCAACTGTTTCTGCTATACCGGCACCTTCGGGGTTTATGCTGCTAAAGGTGGTGCTGCTACGATCGAAAACGTCGATGTCTCGGCTCTGGCACTGGAAACGGCAAAAGCCAATATGGCGCTCAATGAGCTTGGTGACAGCCAGGTAACGTATACCGAAGCTGATGTGTTCAAGCTGTTGCGACAATACCGGGATGAAGGTCGGAAGTTTGATGTGATCGTGCTGGATCCGCCCAAATTTGCTGACAATAAAGCACAACTGCCTGGCGCCTGCCGTGGCTACAAAGATATTAATATGTTGGCAATGCAGCTGCTGGTCCCCGGTGGTACTTTGCTGACATTCTCTTGCTCAGGTCTGATGCCTGCCGATCTCTTCCAAAAAATTGTGGCAGACGCCGCGCTAGACGCTAAACGTGAGGCCCAGTTTATTGAACGTCTGAGTCAGGCGGGCGACCACCCGATTGCCGCTGCGTTCCCGGAAGGTTTTTATCTGAAAGGGCTGGTAGCCACTGTGTGGTAAGTGCCAATCGTGATGATCAAAAATAAAGGGTGAGATTTCACCCTTTAACACCACAGTTAAGCAAAACTGTGGTGTCTACATGAAAATTAATGAAATACAGACCGAGTTTCGTTGATGTTGTGCTACACCAGCGTGTCAGAATTGCCTGAATATGTCAGGTGCTTTGTGAAGCAGTTTCCCATCCAGATAGGCATCGACAATGCCATCTTTGTAAACGTCATAAATCATCGGTAGGTGATGTGGTTGCCATTGGCTGGATCGCCAAAGCATTCCAGAACTAGACTGCGGTGCGAAAGCAATGCTTTCTTGTGCGATAGCCAGTTCAGCCAAATGCGGTAAATCATCCCCTAACGCCATCACCGCTCTTGCCGCCAACATGTGCAGCGTGTCACCTCTGACGAGCGGCGCTAAACATTGATGGATAATGTTTCCGGCATCAAGTTGTTCCGACAATTGGTGTACTGTCATGCCTGTCATTTGCGGTTCTAACAGATAACTTGGCCAAAAATGTGTGATTGCGCCTTTGTACCACGGAGACAAACCTCCATGACAGTTCCATTTATGTTTTGGCGCCGCATTCAGTAATTGAGAACTGAGCTTATGACAACCGTAAGATATCAGTAAAGCGGTGGCATGTTTGCTAACGATATCAATCACTGCTTGACTGCTGAGTTCGCTCGCTTGGATCTTGAGTGTTGCCACTTCTGGCCACTTTGCCGTACCAAAAAACTGCGATTCAATCCGTTCTCGCTCACTAAAATGGAACTTGAATAAAGCGGTTAAATGCTCGTCCAGATTGGCCGGTGGTTGCGGAGTAAACTGTTCGCGCTCTTCGATTATCAAAAAAGACAGCTTGCCTGTCTTGGCCAGACAACGCGCAATGAAAGCGTGACGGGGATGGTTGCCGCAGATAAACACAATGCTCATAACGTTCTTCCTGAATTAAAACTAACCAATTGATGAGCCTCTAATTTCTCAATTACTTCTTGTAGTGCACTTAATGGTAAATTGAGTTTGTCGGCTATCTCTATCATGGTGGTCTTGCCATCTGAATCGCTCAGAATTGTGAGGATGGCGTTGAGTTCTTGGCGCCCATCTAACAGACTGTCACTCGAGGTTTTACGGTTGAGTGGCGAGTTCATATTGGGATACAGGCCTCTTTTCCCCAGCTGAGGTTCACCAAATGGCCTTAGGTTAAGTGCTTTCCCGGCAATTTCGATATCTAACAACAGCTTTTCCAGTTGATCGATGGAATCCACAACTGCCTCTATCGTCATAAACTGTTTATCATCCAGCGATGTATGGTAGCCCTGATAACTTCCATATGCGGTTCTGGCAACTTGGCCCATCGGCAGGTTAAAACCTGGTGCACAGTATTGGCGTTCGTCAGACCCACCTAATGGCGTGAAGGGGATCATCTCCCATGCGTCCCGCTCGGCGAGTCTTTTGATGTATTGATCAAACAGTGAATCAGCTCTTTTACTGGCTTTATACCTAAGCTTGGTTGCTGGTCCACCTAAACAGGTTAGGATTAATCCGGCTTCCAAATGTTGTTTGAGATGTTGGTAATGCTCCGACAGGAAACACAGTGAGCCAATCGTTTCTGGGTTTAATACAAAACGGTAACTAAATCTCCGTTTTGGCCACTTTAGCAATCTTCGGTACAGACCAAGTAACACGAGCGGCCCGCTGAGTTCATTGTTTGCTAAAGACGGGTGACACAAGTAGCTGGTTAATAAAATTTCCCGTTCACTGTCGCCTTTTAATAGCGTCTGCGCGAAAGGAACCCCGCCATCTTCTTTATAACAACTTTCGATTTTTACTCGATAGTGACCCGGCATAAGCGCTTGCCGTCGCTTATGTGACAAGCAAAATCCCCATGTCCGATTGTAATAGCTAGTGACATAGGGAATGGCATCAGGTAATGCGGGCAACGAATGTAAAAATGGCTGAAGTTCCTCTAAAGAGATTTCAGTATCAACGGGTTCTGAGTAGTTAACAACGTGCAGATTGTTTTTGTCAGTGTCACATACCAATTGACCATCGGGGCCCCATAACTTGGCGCTAGTAAAGTGCCATTCAGGTGGGGTTACCCAGTCGAAAACCGGTGTACCAGAGGGAATTTTCGTTACAGATAAAGGCATGAACTGGCCAAGATAAGCAAGTGACTTCTCCAGCCCCGGCCCGGTGATAGAACGACAAATGGGAAAAAGATCATCAAAAACCCTTTCTAAAAATACGCGTTCGTTTTCTGGATCTTGCATTCGACCACTCTTTGAAAAATGTAGAAACACTCATAGTGTGCGAGCATATCACAGGCACCGCTGCCATTTGCATGAGATAACGGCTAGATTTTAGGATTCATACAATTTAAATTCATGTGGTTATCTAGAAATTAATATCATTCTTGCTGCTGGGAAACTGAGCACTAACCTTGCTTACGCTGTCGTTGAGATATGACACTCATGTGGTTGTCGTGAGTACGAATCATCGCGCTAACGGGTTGCAATAATATTCGGTGACAGATTTCACATTGCTGCCGAGTGATGCATTATTGTTTGTCGGTATTTAACCTATGGGTGATGTGATTAAATATTGCGATGTTATTTGACATGTAGTGAAGTCGGCTCCAATTAACATGGCGTTCATGCTTTTATTAACATCCTGAAAATTGAATATTAAATCAATAACTCATTGTTATATATGGAAATTAAATATGTTGTTAAAGGATCTATAAGTTACAAAAGTACTTCTTAGTTTCGATTGAATCTACCCCCACTTTCCTATTTTTAGCCGTTGTTATACTCACCTCGAATTTAATCAGGACAGCAATTTAACTGGGAACTACCTGAATAAACATCGGCAATACGGCTAATTGAACAGCCGCTTTGACGCACAGATTTTTAATTCCTGCTGGAGGGGTGATTTTGAAAACTATAACCACTGATGTGGCGGTTGTCGGAGCGGGTGGTGCCGGTCTTCGTGCAGCAATTGCCGCGGCAGAAGCCAACCCTGAACTGAATATCGCACTGATATCTAAAGTTTACCCAATGCGTTCTCACACTGTCGCAGCTGAAGGCGGTTCTGCCGCAGTTATCAAAGAAGAAGACAGTCTTGATAACCACTTCAATGACACAGTGTCTGGTGGCGACTGGTTGTGTGAACAGGACGTGGTGGAGTATTTCGTCGAAAATGCTACCCGCGAAATGACCCAATTGGAACTGTGGGGCTGCCCATGGAGCCGTAAACCTAACGGTGAAGTAAACGTTCGCCGTTTCGGTGGGATGAAAATCGAGCGTACCTGGTTCGCTGCCGATAAAACCGGTTTCCATATGCTGCACACCCTGTTCCAGACCTCTATGAAGTACCAGAGTATCGTCCGTTATGACGAATACTTCGTGCTGGATCTGGTCGTTGTTAACAATGAAGTGCAAGGGGTCATCGCCCTGTCTATCGCCGAAGGCGAACTGGTGTGCTTCAAAGCGAAATCTGTGATCCTGGCAACCGGTGGTGCGGGTCGTGTTTATCACTTCAATACCAACGGCGGCATCGTGACTGGTGACGGTATGGCCATTGCTTATCGTCACGGTGTAGCGCTGCGGGATATGGAGTTTGTGCAATACCACCCGACAGGTCTGCCAGGCACCGGTATTCTGATGACCGAAGGTTGCCGCGGTGAAGGCGGTATCATGGTCAACAAGAATGGCTACCGTTACTTGCAGGATTACGGCCTCGGCCCGGAAACACCTGTCGGTCATCCGAAAAACAAATATATGGAACTGGGTCCTCGTGACAAGGTTTCTCAGGCGTTCTGGCATGAACAGCAGAAAGGCAACACCATCAAGCATCCGCTGGGTGATGTAGTCCACCTGGATCTGCGTCATCTGGGCGCTGATTACCTCAAAGAACGTCTGCCCTTCATCTGTGAACTGGCCAAGGCCTATGTGAACGTTGACCCGGTTAAAGAACCTATCCCAATTCGTCCTACTGCGCACTACACCATGGGCGGTCTGGAAACTGATGGCAAAACTGAAACTAGCATCAAAGGTCTGTTTGCCGTAGGGGAGTGTTCCTCCGTGGGTCTGCACGGTGCGAACCGTCTGGGTTCTAACTCACTGGCTGAGCTGGTGGTCTTTGGTCGTCTGGCGGGTGAAACTGCCGCACAGCGCGCCGCCGAGTTCCAGGGCTGGGATTTCCATGCCATTGAACAACAGGCTGAAGCGGCTGAAGCGCGTGTTAACGCCTTGCTCGAGCAGAAAGGTACTGAAAACTGGTCAGATATCCGCACTGAAATGTGTAAGAGCATGGAAGCGGGCTGTGGTATCTACCGCGATGAAGCCGGTATGCAAGCCACCGTCGACAAGCTGGCCGAGCTGCATGAACGCTATAAGTGCATTCAGGTGACAGACAAGAGCAAGGTGTTCAACACCGATCTGCTGTACGCCATTGAAGTTGGCTTTGGTCTGGATGTCGCAACGGCGATGGCCCATTCCGCTATTCAACGTCGTGAATCTCGCGGTGCGCATCAGCGTCTCGACGCCGGTTGCACTGAACGTAATGACCAGGATTTCCTGAAACATTCACTGGCGTTCTACCAGGACAGCAAAGTGCCCGCCATTAAATATGGCGATGTGAAAATCACCAAGTCTCAACCTAAAGCACGCCTGTATGGTGATGCCGCTAAACAACAGGAGAAAGCGTAATGGATAAGCTGCAGACAGTTAACGTCCTTCGCTACGATCCAGCGAAAGATGAAGAGCCATACCTGGAAACCTTCAAGGTACCGGCCAACGATACCACTTCCGTACAGGATGCGCTGGCTTACATCAAAGACAATCTGGATAAATCCTTGTCTTACCGCTGGTCTTGCCGCATGGCGATCTGTGGTTCTTGCGGTGTGATGGTCAACAATGTGCCGAAACTGGCCTGTAAGACCTTCCTGCGTGATTATCCAGAAGGTTTGACGTTGGAACCACTGGCAAACTTTGCTATCGAGAAAGATCTGGTGGTTGATAAATCCCCGTTCCTCGAACGTCTGGAAGCGATTAAGCCTTACATTATTGGCAATGATCGTAAGCCAGAAGACGGCCCTAACCTGCAAACACCTGCGCAGATGGCTAAGTACAAGCAGTTTGCGGGTTGTATCAACTGTGGCCTGTGTTATGCCGCTTGTCCTCAATTTGGTCTGAACCCAGAGTTTATCGGCCCTGCTGCCTTGACGCTGGCTCGCCGTTATAACCTGGACAGCCGTGACCACGGTAAAGCTGAGCGTATGAAGCTGATCAACGGTAAAGACGGTGCCTGGGGTTGTACCTTTGTGGGCTATTGTTCCGAAGTTTGTCCAAAACACGTTGACCCGGCCGCAGCCGTAAACCAGAGCAAGGTAGAGTCCTCTAAGGACTTCCTGATTGCCATGCTGAGACCACAGGAGGCTTAACATGCAAAACCGTAAACCTTATGTCCGGCCGATCCATCGCACCTGGTTTGCCGAAAACAACTTTTTCAGCTGGTATATGGTGCGTGAACTGACCATTGTGCCTCTGATTATCTTTACGCTGAGCCTGACTTATGGCTTGTATGCGCTGGTATCAGGCCGTGAAGCTTTTGACGCCTGGCTTGCATTCTGTGCCAACCCGGTAATGTTGGTGATCAACGTGCTGGCAATGTTGGGGGCTTTATATCATGCCAAGACTTTCTTTAGCATGATGCCAAAGGTCATGCCCATCAAAGTGGGCGACAAGAAAGTCTCCGATGGTACTGTCGTTGCGGTGCAATGGGTGTTGGTGCTGGTGGTTTCTGCAGCCATTCTGGCTCTGGTATAAGAGGAACAAGATTATGATGAATTATGCTCCTAAACGTTCTGATGAACCGATCTGGTGGGGCCTGTTTGGCGCTGGTGGTACTTGGTTTGCGATCCTGACCCCAGTAACGGTATTGCTGATGGGCATTTTGTTGCCACTGCATGGCCTGGGTATTGTCGACCTGAGTTATGACAGTTTAGTCAGCTTTGTGAGTTCTCCTGTTGGCGCGATTTTTACGGTACTGACATTGTCATTGCCTATGTGGCATGCGATGCACCGCGTACATCATGGCTTGCATGATTTGCAAGTTCATGTGGGTGCGGTAGGTAAATATGCCTGTTATGTCGTGGCTGCCCTGGTAACTCTTTTGGCGGTAGTTTGGGTGTTAATGCTAGCGTAATTACTTTCCCAAGCTGATGAGGGTGCCAAGGCGGCGAGATGATACATTTCGCCACCGCGGCACCCTTGTTTGTTTATAAAACCTGGCACATCAATTATGCTTACACCGATAGCTGCTATACGGCTAGTTTCAGACCCAACAGGATGATTTATGGCTGTAATCCCGCGTTTTCATTTTCGCAAACCGATGAATTTCAAGAAGCACTTCATCACCAGTATGTTGCTGGCGATGGCGTGGATCATCACCATCATGGCCATCATGGTGTTCCAGCTGTTGAAGTCGACTCATGACGAGAGTTTACAGCAGCGCGGTTTGGAAATGGCGAGCATTCTGGCGCGGGACCCGGTGGTGATCGAGGCGGTAGAACGTGCTAACCGTGAGTCGGGTGTTTCGATTCGTTCCTATATTGAAAATCTGCGGGCAGAAACGGAAGTGTCCTTTATCGTGGTGGTTAACAAGGACGCGATTCGCCTGAGTCATCCGGTGGCTGAAAAGGTCGGCAAAAAATTTGTCGGTGATGATATTCAGCCAGTGCTCAAACAAGGGATTAAACACAGTACCTACGCCGTTGGTTCGCTAGGAATGGCGATTCGCAGTTTTGCCCCGGTAAAAGTGAACGGCGAAGTGATTGGTGCCGTATGTGTCGGCATTCTGAAAGGTGAAGTCAGTCATCTGTTTATCGAGCGCCATGCCCATCTGCTGCTATTAGTGTTGCTGGTGCTGGTGGTCACGGTAGTGTTGATCATTGTGGTGCTGTCTAAATTGAAACGCACCATGCAGGATCTGGAACCGGAATTAGTGGTCAATCGTTTGATGGAACATGACCGCATTTTCAACGCCATCCGCGATCCGATTGTTTCGGTCGATAATGCGTTTTTGATTACGGCTATCAATGACATGGCTACCAAAATTCTGGCCATGGGAGGCATGGGAAAACAGGATTATATCGGTCAGCCGCTATCGCGTTTCTCTTCGGCGTTAGACAAAATTGCCCGCGCGGGTCATGGACAGGCTTATTCCGGCAATTTACGTCTGGGCAAACTGGATTACCGGGTGTGTATCTACCCACTACAAGCGGCTCAGGAACAGCACGGCTATGTGATCTTTTTCCTGGCCGACATGGAGCTCAACGATCTCCGCAAAGAGCTGATTTATTACAAAAATTATGCCGAACTTTTGCGTAGTAAAACACATGAATATTCGAATAAACTCAATGTATTATCTGGTATGTTGCAACTTAAACATTATGATGAGGCCATAGAGTTTATTGATCGCGAGAGCAAAGGCCATCAGCATATTATTGGCAATTTGGTGCGCTCCATTCAGAACAGTCTGGTGGCATCGCTGCTGCTTGCCAAATACAACAAAGCCGCAGAGATGGGCATTAAATATGAACTCGACGAGGATAATATCCTCCAAGATTACAGTAAGTTAGTGTCAGAAAAGTTGGCAACCATACTGGGTAATCTGATTGATAATGCGATTCTGGCCGCCTGGAATAATCGGCAAAATGTCACCCCATTGGTACATGTTTATGTCAGCGATCGCAGCCAACATGTTATTCTAGAAGTACAGGATACTGGTGCCGGTATCGCATCGGAACTCGCTGATAATATTCTCGATTATGGTGTTACCAGCAAAAAAGAGCAGGAACAGACGGGAGTGGGGCTGTATCTGGTCAATGAATTGGTGAAACAGTTCCGGGGCAGTATTGACTGGGAACGCACTGAAGATAACACCACTCTATTCTCCATCTATCTAGATAAGAGCGAAATCAAGCGCTATGAATCAGAAAGTCACTACCATGATTATTGAGGATGATCCTAGGGCTAGTTACGCCCTGGAATCGACCATTAACCAGCACTCGGACTTTGAGGTGGTAGCTGTAAGCGAAACCTATGCCGACGCGCTGATGCATTACGAATTGTACAAGCCACAATTGGTATTTGTGGATATCACTTTGCCCGATGGTAACGGTATTGATGTGATCCAGAAGCTGCGTCACGATGGTGCCAACTGTTATTTTATCATGACCACTGCTGAACGTGATGCCACCACGGTGGAACAGGCCGTACAATTGGGGATCAGTGATTATCTGGTAAAACCGCTGCGGATGTCACGGGTACGGCAGGCGCTGGATGACTACAAATTATACCGGCAAAAACTGGCAACCCATGAAACGGTAGATCAGGGGGCAATTGATCAGATCCTGGGTAAGCGTAGTCCGACACCTGTGCGGCGCACACCCAAAGGCATTGATGCGACCACCCTCGATACGCTGAAAAAGATCCTCAAAGATGAAAAGCTGACCGATTTTTCGGTGGACGATATGAGCGAGCGTATGAATGTCAGCCGTATCACTGTGCGCCGTTATCTGGAATATCTGGAATCGGAAGGCGTGGTGAAAATGGTCCTCAATTACAAGACCGGCGGTCGCCCGCGGCGACTGTATCAACTGACCGATATTAATCTGCTGGATTAATCATCTGTTAAAATAACGCATAGAGCCCCGCATTACTGCGGGGTTTTTGTTGCCCCGCATTAACCGCCGTGAATGGGGGGCTATCTGGTTAGGCAAGCCGCGCGCTTGCCATACACTGTTCTGCAATTTAAGCCTCAATGCTGACAAACCTCCGCTAATACTGCCCAACATCGCGACATTCGTCTGATACCAAACTCCGTGGTGGTAGCAGTGGATAATGCAACCGCCCCGCGCTGTTACGTTATACTTTATCAGGCATATATCGATGCGAATTCAGATTGGTTTTGGGTATCACTATTGCTGCCATGCCACGTACGTTATCAAGCGATCGTATTCACGACCTGGAGCACTCCGCTCAAGGTTTAAACGACGCTGAAGTCTCACAGCGACAGGCCCGCTATGGCCGGAATCTGATTGCCGAGCGCCATCAAGGCAGTTGGCGCGCATTGATTATGGATACCCTGAAAGATCCGATGCTGTGGTTCTTACTGGTGACCAGTATCCTGTTTGCATTCACTCAGCAATATACCGAAGCGGTGATACTGTTAATGGCTCTTATTCCATTCCTAGGAATGGATGCCTACCTGCATCGCCGCACGCAGGCGTCAACGGAGAGTCTCGGTCGGCGTCTGGCATCACAGGCACGAGTGCTGCGCAACGGCAAGGAACTGTCTCTCAACACTATTGAACTGGTGCCTGGCGATATTGTGCTGTTGGCCCCGGGCGACACCATTCCTGCTGATGGCGTATTTGTCTCAGTGCAGGCTTTTCAGGTGGATGAATCAACCCTCACCGGAGAGGCTTTTCCCATTCGTAAACAGGCGTTGGAAACTTCGTTGCAGTTGCAACCCTCCGCACGGATCGCGGAACAGCATTGGGGGTTTGCTGGCACCAATACGCTGACCGGCAGTGCCCGAATGATGGTGACCCGCACCGGGAAAACGACGGTTTATGGCGAGATTATCCAGTCAGTCATCCACGGAAGCCATACGCTTACGCCACTGCAGCAGGCGGTGTCCAGGTTAGTTAAGCGACTGTTGATTATCGCCAGCATTATCTGCGTGCTTCTCGCTATCACTCGACTGTATCAGGGGCATGACCTTATCGACGCATTGTTGAGTGGCCTGACTCTGGCGGTGGCCGCGTTACCAGAAGAGTTTCCGGTGGTACTGACCTTCTTTCTTGGGGTGGGGGTTTATCGCCTGGCGCAGCGTCAGGCACTGGTGAAACGTGCGGTGGTCGTGGAGAATATTGGCCGGGTTTCCTGCATCTGTACTGACAAAACCGGAACCTTGACCGAGGGGCGGTTGCAGTTGACCCATCAGTTGACTGCAACTGGTGTAGATGGGCAGCGGCTGCTGACGATTGCGGCCTATGCATCGCGCCCGGATACCGGTGATCCAATGGATCAAGCCATCCTTGCCATTGCAACAGCTGTTCCTCACACCATCCTCAATACTTTTCCGTTTACCGAAGACCGTAAACGTGAGACTGCGGTAGTGCTGGAATCGCAGCAACACCTGGTTGCGGTTAAAGGAGCGCCAGAGACGATTCTCGCGCAATGTCAGCTTGCCGATGACGAATTGCATTATTGGCAGCAGCAGGTAGACCAGCTGGCAAGTGCCGGTCATAAAGTGATTGCCTGCGCCTGGCGAGAGCTCGATGCTGCAACCGAGTTCGATGTCGAACCGGAACAGCAGTTTCGTATTGCCGGATTACTGGCTTTTGAAGACCCATTACGTGAAGGGGTAAGGTCGGCGGTAGATACCTGCCAGCGGGCTGGCATTCGCGTGATTATGGTAACCGGCGATCACCCGATTACTGCCACGGCCATTGCCAAGGAAATCGGTCTGCATCAGGGGCACCCTCGAGTGATGGAGGGTGAGACGCTGGCAACTCAGTTAGCGCAAGGCGACACGGCAGCGCTTGATGCCGTTGATGTTATTGCGCGAGCTATTCCGGCACAAAAGCTTGCGTTGGTGCGCAGCCTCAAACAGCGGGGGGAGATCGTGGCGGTAACGGGGGATGGCATCAATGATGTACCGGCAATCCAGTCTGCAGATATCGGCATCGCTATGGGCGCGCGTGGCACTCGCAGCGCCCACGAGGCCGCCGCTATTATTTTGCTGGATGACAACTTTCGCAGTATCGTGCAGGCGATTGCTGAGGGGCGCCAGCTTTTCAGCAATTTGCGACTCAGTTTTGAGTACTTGTTATTGATCCATATTCCGTTGGTAGTCACCGCTGCACTTATCCCGTTCCTTGACTATCCAATGTTGTACTTACCCATTCATATCGTGTGGCTGGAGATGCTGATTCATCCGACGGCGTTGTTGGTATTTCAAAATAGTGCGGTCACGGCAGATTTACGCCAAACGCGACCCGATGCTCCGGCACAATTTTTCTCCTGGCGCCAATGGCTGCTCATTGTTATCAGCGGCATGCTGGTTACGCTGCTCATTACATTTGCCTATATTCGCAGCTTCGGCGTATTGCAGGATGTGGCGCATGCCAGAGCCATGGCATTGGTGGTATTAACCAGCGCCAGTACGGGGATCACGATAGCGCTGAGTCGATTGCGTACAGTTACCGCGAAGGTGATTGTGCTGCTGAATATGCTTAGCAGTGTGTTACTCATCCAGTTACCTCCACTTGCTGCGCTGTTACATTTGTCGCCATTACATCTGGATGACTGGTTAATTGCATTAGCCGGTGGGTTAATGGCGGCACTTTTGCCATTTATCAAAGAGTTAAAAACGCCTAGTTGAGGTAGTAACGGCCAAGTTGTCAGCTGCAAGACAGCGGTTTTAGTGTGAAGTGACAGCGCAATTTTTCATCTCTTCTCGCGGCTATCTATACTTAAAAAGTAGTTCAGCGATGTACAAAAAACGTCAGTTTGGCTGCCGGCATGGTAATAAAAGCGGTAACAACATTTCCAAGAGGCACACCCTCAACGGCAGATGATGTCAGGCGTCCACTGGCGTCGCAGTGTGTCTCTAACGCTATTGTGAGAGGTAACTTCTGATGACTAATAAAGCAGGGTTATGGATAGATCACAAACAAGCACTTATTGTATTTCTTGCTAATGACGATGTGTCCACACAAACGATCGAATCAAATCTCGATATGCATCTTAGAGGTGTTCGCGGGTCTCGTTCAGCCACACCTTATGGTCCTCAGGATGTTATCGCGGAAGACAAAATGGAACGTAAATACCAACAGCATTTAAGCCATTACTACGATGAGGTATGCAAAGCAATCCAAGAGGTCGATTCAGTATTCGTCATGGGACCAGGCGAAGCGAAAGGTGAATTTAAAACCTACCTGCAGAAAAAAGGGCAGAAATCTGCCGCTGAGGTCGCGATGGAGACTGCTGACAAGATGACCGCCCCGCAAGTGGTCGCTAAGGTAAAGCAACACTTTTCCCATTAACTCAAATATGCAGTGATTGTCTCCTCAGACGCCTGACCACAAGCGCCTGAGGAGCAACATCTATCGCTAGCTGAAGCCACTCGTTTATTAAGCTCATAGCATAAGTTACTTTGCCAAATGCTATCAGCTGCCGGTTGGGTTCAGCTAAGGACTATCCGAGGAAATCTCAATATCTGACAACCACACTGTTGCAAGGGCGTAGTCAATCGTGGCATTACGGTAGACGAGTAACACTTTGTTTGTCCGCTATTTATTGGCTGATGTTTAATCGATTGCGCGATAACCTCACCGGCTCAGTTGTTATATGATGACGCAAGCTATTGATGCTGTTAACTTTATATTTTTCTCTGGCGAACATTTTGCGTGGGTAACTCGGCACAGGTTAAGCCACAACACTACCTTAAACTAATGTGGTTAGCATTCACGCCTAAGTAGGGATTTATCACGATGATTGCGTTGTTTTTTAAATGTTTACTTGGCGCGTTGGCGGTATTGCTGATCGCCTTGCTTTCAAAAAGCAAAAGCTTTTTTATTTCAGGATTGGTGCCGCTGTTTCCGACCTTTGCCCTGATTGCGCACTACATTGTGGGTTCAGCAAGAACCATGGCCGATCTGAGAACCACCGCGTTATTCGGCCTGTATTCATTGATCCCGTATGCCGCTTATTTGGTCGCGGTATACCAATTCAGTTATAAATTCAGTTTGACCGGAACACTGTCGTTGGCAACGCTAGTTTGGCTAATTTTTGCCTTTATCTTATTGATTTTCTGGACAAGGTTTTATCCCGCGCTGAGCTAATGACTGTGATTTTAGTCAGTAAGGTCGGGATAGCGGATGTCGCTTTGGCGGCGGGGAAACGGCGGTGGCTACTGGCGGGTTGCACTAATGTCTATGCGTCGGCATTAACGATAAAAAAGATGGCTTGAATTCCATTACAAGCCATCTTTATTGCTAATCGCCGATTACAAGGAACACAAAAAATTACGGCGGATGAAGCCCTTATTAGGCATTCATTTCAGCAATTTTGATTTTCCAGATTTCTGGACCGGTTTGATGGACGTTGTTACCTTCACTGTCCACGGCTACGGTGACTGGCATATCTTCGACATCAAATTCGTAGATAGCTTCCATACCCAGGTCAGCAAAAGCGACGGTACGTGCAGCTTTAATAGCTTTCGCTACCAGATATGCAGCACCACCGACGGCCATCAGATATACGGCTTTGTTTTTCTTGATAGACGCTACAGTTGCTGGACCACGTTCAGCTTTACCGATCATGCCCATCAGGCCAGCCTGTTCCAGCATCATGTCAGAGAACTTGTCCATGCGGGTGGAGGTTGTTGGGCCAGCTGGGCCAACCACTTCATCACCAACGGCATCAACCGGGCCAACATAGTAAATAAAGCGATTCTGGAAATCTACCGGGAAAGATTCACCTTTCGCCAGCATGTCCTGAATACGTTTATGCGCAGCGTCACGACCAGTGAGGATTTTGCCTGACAGCAGCACGGTTTCACCGGCTTTCCATTCAGCAACATCTTCTTTTTTCAGTTCGTTAACGTTAACACGGCGTACGTTGTTACCCACTTCCCAAGTCACTTCTGGCCAGTCTTCCAGTTTTGGCGGGGTCAGTGTGGCAGGGCCGTTGCCGTCCAGGGTGAAATGCACGTGACGAGTGGCGGCACAGTTAGGAATGATGCACACGGGCTTGGAAGCGGCGTGAGTTGGTGCAGTCTTGATTTTCACGTCGACGACGGTAGTAACACCGCCCAGACCCTGAGCACCGATACCGAGTTTGTTCACGCGATCGAAGATATCCAGACGCAGTTTTTCTTCAGCAGTTTCTGCACCTTTCGCCTGCAGTTCCTGAATATCAACCGGTTCCATCAGGGCTTCTTTGGCCATCAGTGCTGCTTTTTCGGCAGTACCACCGATACCAATACCCAGCATACCTGGAGGACACCAGCCGGCACCCATCAGCGGTACGGTTTTTTCTACCCACGCCGCGATATCATCAGATGGGTTCAGCATCACCATCTTAGTTTTGTTTTCGGAACCACCGCCTTTGGCAGCGATCATGATGTCAACTTTATCGCCCGCAACCATTTCCACATGCACTACCGCTGGTGCGTTAGTTTTGGTGTTTTTACGGGCACCTGCTGGATCAGCAACGACAGACTGACGCAGTGGGTTAACGGTGCTGTTATAAGCACGTTTGGTGCCTTCATCGACCATCTCCTGGACGGTCATATCGCTGTCCCACTGGACATTCATACCGATCTTCACGAAACAGGTCACAATACCGGTATCCTGACAGATTGGACGATGGCCTTCGGCCGCCATACGGGAGTTGATCAGGATCTGCGCAATTGCATCTTTAGCAGCCTGGCTCTTTTCCGCGTAGTAGGCTTTCTCCATAGCTTTGACGAAATCCAGCGGATGGTAGTAAGAGATATATTGCAGTGCGTCTTCGATACTATCGATGAAGTCCGCTTTTTTGATAATAGTCATGGCGTTCCCTTTGCTGTTATCAATGAAATACGGGCGTTAGCTCTTTAGTAACGCCCGCTTGTGATTAATAAAGACCGATTACTTTCCACCAGATACCACCAACAACGGCCCAGATGACCAGTTGCAGCAGTCCCATGATGAAGCCCAGACCCCACCATTTCGGCAGAGACACGTGACCAGCACCGAACAGAATCGGGGCAGGGCCAGTACCGTAGTGAGTGACGCCGCCCATCAGGTTGGAGATTACCCCGAAGATGATGGCAGCCATCAGACCAGGCGCACCCATCTGCACTGCGACTGCCAGGAATACTGAATACAGTGCGGCAACATGTGCAGTAGATGAAGCGAAAGCATAGTGGATGTAGTAGTAAATCAGTGCCAGAGCCAGCAGTGCTACCGGCCAATCCAGACCTGTCAGGTGAGCGGCAATGCTGCCACCAAACCATTTGATTAGCCCCAGTTTATTGAGGAAGGTGGCCATCATTACCAGCGCTGAGAACCAAGTCAGAGTGTTCCACGCACCTTTTTCTTTCAGTACGTCATCCCAGGTTAATACGTTGGCATTTACCAGCAGTGCTAAACCGATCATGGCGGCAGTGGTGCCATGCAGGCCAAATGATGGGCCAGCGATCCACAGTCCAATCAACGCGATGAAAGTTCCCAGTGTGACCCACTCAGAAGTTTTCATTTTGCCCATATCGGCCAGCGCTTTGGCGGCGATCTGTGGCGCTTGTGGCGTTGCGGTGATCGATGGTTTGTTCAGCATATACGCGAACAGTGGCATCAGGATCAGACCAACAAGACCGGGAACGATGGCTGCTAACGCCCACTGACCCCAGCTGATGTCAATACCCATATCGGCTGCGAGTTTTGCTGCCAATGGGTTAGCCGCCATGCCTGTCAGGAACATCGCACCAGTAATGGTGGTGCCATGGAATACGGTAGTCATCAGGAAGCTACCCAGTTTACCAGAGGTACCCTCTTCGGCTTTTGAACCGTAAGCATCTGCGACAGAGTTTGCCAGTGGGAATACGATACCACCGGTACGTGCGGTATTAGATGGAATGGCAGGTGCCAGAATAAAATCTGTCATCAGCAGACCATAGGACAGGGTCAAGGTTCGTTTCCCCATCAGGCGCATAAAGATATAGCCGATGCGGGCCCCAAGTCCGCTCTTAATGAACGCTCTTGAAATAAAGAACGCCATTACAATCAGCCAAATAGTCGTGTTAGAGAAGCCAGTCATCGCTTCTTTGATGGACAAGGTTCCGGTGACGGCGGTTGCGGTGATGCCACAGATTGCCACTGCACCCATTGGGATAGGCTCTAGGATCAGGCCCAGTACAGTAGCAACGAAGATCGCCAGCAGATGCCAGGCTTTGGGATCAACACTAGCAGGTGCAGGAGTCAGCCAAATGCCGACAGCAACTGCCAGGATTACCAGCCATGAGATGATTTTTTTATTCATGGTAAGCACCAATTTTAATTAATAGAAATAATTGCGTTTAACTTGGTTTAATTAACTTTTACCAGGTATGACAACCTGAGCTGCGAAGTAACATTAACTGAATCAGTAATTAAAATTGGGGAGGGAAATTCATATGTAACTTTGTTTGCTTTTTGCTTTTTTCGTAGTTTTGTAACTTATAATTGCTTATGAAAGATAAAGTATTTGATTGTAACTCTATTATATTAAACGATATTTTAATTATCTGTTGAATTTATTGATAAAGTTGGTCGATAGCGCTTATATGATGATATCGATATTCGCTGTCCAACCAATTTTTATATTTATAAAAATCTTTAATTAATATTAATCTTCGCCAATATAAGTGAATTATTAAATTGTGACAATGATCCAGTTAACTGAATATTTGAGATCACCATACAGAATTATACCCTGTGATTTATATTATCTATTTAAATTAATTGTATGTGAATCTATTGCGACATGCTGAGTAAGCGTTGAATCGATGTTACAGAATTTGCCCGCGCTTTCTCCACCGGGGCTTTGAATGCCAAGGGGTCAGATAATTCAATTTTATCGAACAATTTGAGCATTAATTGTCGCTTTTCGTTCTATTGCTAAGCCGCTAAGCTGATACCTAACAACAGTTATCAGGAGTCGTACCATGAAAGTCATTCAACAGCTGCGTGCAATGCCTACCCGTGATGGCGATGGTGTGAATATCATGCGCATCGCCGATTTTCAGCGACTGGCGCTGGATCCCTATTTGATGCTGGACGAGATCCGTTCAGATGATGCCAAAGATTACATCGGTGGCTTTCCGCCACATCCGCATCGGGGGATGGAAACGTTTACCTATATCCGTAAAGGGGGATTTGAGCACCGGGATCAACTGGGTAATGTGCGGGCGATCCGCGCTGGTAAAGTGCAATGGATGAGTACCGGCCGTGGTGTGATCCATTCGGAGATGCCGTTGGCAGATGCAGACAATGGTCTGCATGGCTTCCAGATATGGCTCAATATGCCTGCCAAAGACAAGATGCGTCATCCACAGTATCAGGATTCTGGCACCAGTGACCATCCCACATTGAGTGATGGTCATGGGCAGCTATACTTGCTGGCCGGACATTGGCAGTTTGGTAATGAGGCCGCGGATGCCCCACTGATGGGACTGGCCGCCGATGCCGCCATTGCCGATATGACCTTACCTGCAGGTGAGCAATCTCAAATCGAGTTATCGCAGTATAAACTGGTGGCTTTGTATCTGTATCAGGGACAGTTGCTGTTACCCAGTGGCAGCCACATTAACGCTGGCAGTATGTTGTTGCTGGATCCGCAGTATCCACTGCAGTTACAGGCGGGTACTGCAGACTGCGGAATGCTGCTTCTGGCGGGAAATCCTATCGGCGAAAAGGTGGTGCAGATGGGGCCGTTTGTGATGAATACCCAAGCGGAGATTATGCAGGCGATTAACGATTACCAAAGTGGTCAGTTTGGTGAGATAGTTTAAGCAACCACGATAGAAAAGACCGGCAATTGCCGGTCTTTTCTGACTGATTAGCTTTGCAGTATGTGTAACGGCAGACTTAGCATAGTGTCACCACTGCCTGCCAGATGCCAGATCACGCCAACTAATGCGACGACAGTGAGCAGATACCAGCTGGTCGCAACTACCTGACCGTAGCGATCCAGCGGGATCAGATGGCTATTGAGTCGTTGCTTCCATTCCATAATGATTTCCAGTCCACCAATTGCCAGCAGGAAACCCAACAGGGTTAACCCGAGGCGGTAACTGAGATAGATCCCCAGTACCATGCCGGCACAGCAGACGATCAGTCCAATAAAACGGTTTTGTGAAAAGCTGATGCTTTTGATGGTATGGCCACCATCCAATGGCAAAACTGGGAGCAGGTTAAACAGGTTCAGCAATGCATTGAACCCTGCCAGCGCCGCAAAAAATGGATTATGGGTGATGTGATAAGTCACCAGCGCCAGCAATGACAACAATAAGCCGAAAAATGGCCCCATTAACGAAATCACCACATCCTGCCAACGCGTATTAATTTTATCGTCGGTCAAGGCCAAGCCGCCCATGAATGGGATGAGATAGATCCCCTTGGTTTTCATACCAAAATGCTTCATGGCGCGGATATGGCCATATTCGTGAAACATCAGGCAGAACACCAGGGCCAACGCAAACTGGAACGAAAACAACCAGGAATAGGCCGCGACACTGGCTCCGGCCAACACCACTTTAATTACCTTGGCACTTTTAAATAGTTTAAATGCTAGCGATAGCAGACCCAAGGTGCCGGGTTTACTGGCGGTCGCCTGTTGTGGCGGGGCCTGATGTTCCATATCCTTGGCGGTGCGGCGTCCCTCAAGACTGACGTTATCATCAATCAACAACCGGTAGTCCAGCACAAACGGTTGCCAGCGGACATCGGCTTCCAGACGGATTTCCAGTGGCTGAATCTGACCGGTTTGGGTTAATTGAAACACATGCACTTTTAACCCTTCATTGTCAGTGCCTGCCGCCTTTTGTGAGACTAATTGATTATCCCAGTAAAGTTGTTGCCAGCCAGCCAGTGAACCTTCAAGGCGCAGCGGCTTGCCAAGACATTCAATATTCAGTAATTCCACGTGACGTTCCGTCGTGCGAGTAAGTTGAGGGCGATTATGCCCATTGAGCGAAGAGAACTAAAGAGCCTATGTCAGAGATTTGACGAATTGCATCGCATCAGTGATCGAGATGAGCTGTAATTTACTGATACAACAGTTGCCTTCAATTAATGCGTGACGTTGCACTAACTTCTGTAATTGGTCGAGGGAAATGTTGCTGGTAGGGGTGAGGATATTCAGTGGCTGGGTCACGGTTGGCGTCAGTATCCAAGTGAGACCATCACTATCGATTAATCTGTCTCCAGGATTCAGCAGATAAGCTGCACTTTGCCATAGTTGCTGCCAGTCTTGCTGGCTGTCGATATATAGCAGTTCATCTGCGCCACTTTGTTGCAGTAGTGCTGGCCAGCGCGGCATTTGCGCCGCGACTGTACTGGTATCAACCATGATTGTTGTAGTCAAAATTGATTTCGGCGCCTTCATTTTCGACGACGCAAGGACCATATTCCCGCTGGGTTTTCTGCTGTGCATTACCCACATGAATTTCTACATTGGCGTACATGCGACGCTTCACCTCTATGTGGTTTCGATGATAGTAACTATCGCTGTCGCTACGCAGCAACTCAGCCTCAGTTTCTTCCTGAGTCAGCTCGGCTTCAATGCTGTGCTTCTGATCCAGCATCATTTTAACTTGCTCTACCATCACGGAGTCATTCTGCCATTCCGCTTTGGGGGGCAGCTTACGCAGGCGAGATTCCATATCCAGCTTGGCAACTACTAACTGGCGGATACTGTCGTCTAACTCTTTCAGCCGATGTTTCACGTCATCAAGTTTCATGGCGCAATAAAGTTCAGTTTTAGTATCAGCCGTTGCGCCAATGGTGACGGCTTGAATACCTTGTTCTGCCTTTACCCAACCACCGACGAGATCGCCGCGACGGCCACTGCTGTCGCTGACGATAAGCTTGGCATCGGTGATGGTGTGACTGTGCAACAGCTGCTTGGTTACCAACACATCACCCAGGCTTTCCAGATGAGAATATTGCACAAACTGGGCGGTAATCTGGCCTTTAGCATGCAAGTGGGTCGAGAGTTCATTACCCCCCAGCTGGCGGCCAAGTACCCCTTTGCTGACGGTGATATCCCCGTCAGCTTCTAACCTGGACGATTCGACAAATCCCATCACGGTAATGTCACCAGAACTGCGCACCTGCATACCTTCACAGACATCACCGCTGATCAACACACTGCCTTTAAAATCGACGTTACCATAGCTGACATCGACGTTTTTGATCTGCAGTACATCGTCAACCTGCATACCATCGCGGATTTCTACTGGCTGACCAGCGTTAGTGGCTAATAACACATTCGGATTATCGGCAGAGATTTCAGTACCATTGCCAGCTTTTAGCTCCAGGTCTTTACCGGCTTTCGCTGGGATCACCTCACCATTGACGTTGTAGCCGTTAATGCCCGCTGTGGCAGGCGTTTTTACCATGAGCAGATCTTTGGGCCGTACCATAACAACGGAGCCCAGATTGCGCATATCTACCGTGCCATCTTCCCGTTCCTGAGGCTGTAGTAATCGTTCTCTGGCCAGCGGGACTTTACGTTCGAGTTTGGCATGGGTGCCGTTGACGACGGGTTTACCGACCGCGATAACCCCACTGGTACTTTCCCCGGGTTTTAAGGTCGCAGCGGTATGCAGTAACACTTCAATCTTTTGCTTAGACAGTCCCATCGCAACATTTTGCTGCTTAAGCTGCTGTAATACATCGGGCAGCGTGATGGCTTTGCCTCCCCACGGTGCAACGATGGTCATGGTCGCCTGCATTTTATCTTTGGCGACTTCAATCGATATTTGACCATCGCGACGTTCTGCTACACGAAACAGCAGCTCGTGGTTACCTTCTTCTTTTCCCGATAGATTGTTGACGTCTTTCACGGCGATTTTTATCGCCTGTTCAAGCGGCATCATGGCAGAGAATTCAGGCAGTTTGAGGACTTGTCGCAATGCGTCCTCGGTGATAGGACCATGCGTTTGAGGAATAATCTTTAATTCAGCGAACTGACTGTCGCTGCTTACGTGGAGCAGATCTGGCGCCAGCATGATGTTATCCGGGGTAAGTTCGTTATAGTTTTAGGTGATCCGAACCGAGTATAACAATAGTTTTTCGGTTGACGAACCCTTTTGATAACAAACCGCTAACGTGACTGGAATTCTGTCGATGAGGTCTCAATCTGACGACTTTTTGCTCAACGCCGGTTGCGGTAAACCTTGTATTTGTTGTTTTCTGCAATCACCTTAACCTCGCCAAAGTATTCCGCAATGGTGTCAGCATAGGGCAGGTGACGGTTGGCAACGATTTGCCACAAACCTCCGGCTTGCAGATGCTGGAAGCTGTCGGCGACAAAAGTTGTGGCGATATCCGTGGTACTGTTAAGACCATCGTGAAACGGCGGATTGGAAATAATGGCGTCAAATTCACCGCTGACTTGGGCCAGTCCATCCGAAGGGTAAACTTTGCCGCTGAAACCGTTGGCGTCAAGTGTTTGCTGACATGACAGCAACGCCATCGCGTTGATATCGACGCATTCCAACTGTAACTGCGGGTTGAGTTGTAACAGAACGCTGGCAATGACTCCGGCGCCACAACCAAAGTCGAGCACGCGGCCATGCAACGCCGGCAGATGTTGCAGCAATAATTCTGTGCCTTGGTCTAACTGCTTTTCGCTGAATACCCCGGCGACGTTGCAGATGGTCAGCTCACCATTGGTTGTTGAAAGCGTATAACGGCTGGTGAACTGGTTAAGGTCGACGGTTGCCACTGTGCTGTTACGCTCTGCAGAATACAACAGACAATGACGGGCGTTATCCCGTTTAACCGCTGGCGCAAACCACGATGTCGTCTGTTTTTCAAGCGAGCGGATACCGCCTTTATTTTCACCAATCACCAGCAGTTGTCCGCCATTACCTAAATACTGCGCGGCCAATACCAGCAGATATGCCATCAGTGCTTTCGCTTTGGGATAGTAGATAACAACCGTATCAAATTGCTGTGGCTTGGGCAGTTGATGGCCAAAATGCCCGACAACGCCAGCAAGGCTTCCCGCCTGCAGTGCGAGATAATGGTTGTAGTCCAGCGCCAGCGCTGTGACCGCATCACAATGTGTGAGTAACTCGACTGCGCACAGATCGTTCTCATGGTTAAGCAACAGTACGTTGCCTTGCAGATAATCGCTGTTGCGTAGCAATAATTGTGACGGTGAACTGAGCACTGGTCGTGTCCAATAGAATTTAAAGGCAGCTATTATAGCCAAAGGCGGAGAGCTAAGGGAATGTGAGTGTAAAAGAGCAGCCATGCAGCTGCTCTTTTCGGGGGAAAATCAGTTAGCCATTGCCGGGGTCGCGGCCGGCACTGTCGCCGCAGTCGATTTTTTGGGTTTTGGCAACAGGCTGGCCAGCTTATTGGCGATATCGGTATTATCCTGATTGCCGATGAACAGCTCGGCGCCTGGGCCAGACGCAAACACCTGCACATCCACGCCAGTATGACCACCGGTAGTCCAACCGGTATTTGAACGCAGATCAATCTCATGTTTGAGTGCTTGTGCCAGCACATCTTTTCCTTGCATGCGGGCATGATCAAAGCGCGCTTTCAGGTCATCAGTTAAGGCGAAGCCCAAACCGTCAGCCAGTGGCTGTTGCCAGTTATCGTTGGCGATTGCGGTGGCAGCGAGAGTCTCCGGACTGGCTTTTACCGCCTGAATCACCTCAGGATCCCACGCATATTTCCCATCGCGCCCGATAGACAGACCGCCAGTGTTATGGTCGGCAGTTACCACCATCAGGGTATCAGGATGGTTTCTGACGAATTGCTCAACCGCTTCAACCGCATGCGCAAATTCGTCCATTTCGCCCATAGCCGCAACGATATCATTATCGTGACCAGCCCAGTCAATTTGACTGCCTTCTATCATCAACACAAAGCCTTGCGTGTTTTGTGACATCAGCTCCAGTGCTTTATTGGTCATGGCGGTGAGACGATGGGCATCAGGTTCATCCACTACCCATGGGAGTTGCACGTCCGCAAACAGGCCAAGCACTTTAGGTTGGGTAACAGTGGCTAATTGATTGAAATCATTTAACACCTGATACCCCTTGGTTTTAAAGGCATCCAGCATGGCCGGGGTAAAGTATTTCTGTCCCCCCCCAAGGATCACATCCGCATCAGTATTGATATAACTGCTGGCAATTTCATCGTAGTTCTTTCGACTTTCATTGTGGGTAAGAAAGGCCGCCGGGGTGGCATGGTTCACCTGGCAGGTAACCGCCACACCAGTACTGAGACCGCGCTTCTTCGCTTTCTCCATAATGGTTTCCAGTGGCTGCTTCTGCAGATCAACGGAAATCGCCCCATTATATGACTTACTACCTGTTGCCAGTGCGGTAGCCGCAGCAGCAGAATCAGTCACATAACCACTGACTCTGGCGGGATAGGTGCTTGCCATACCGACCAGCAATCTGTCGAATACAGTCTGCTCTACTTCTTCGGTATCTGGATTATCTTTGAAGTAACGATAGGCCGTAGTGTAGGACGGGCCCATACCATCACCAATCATGATGATCATATTTTTCGGTCGTGAAGGCGTCTGGCTCGGTGCCAGCATATCCTCGGCCATCGTGGCAAAGGGTAATAACAGTGCCAGCGCCAACACTGACAGTTGCTTAAACTTCATCATAGATCCTTGCTGTTAGTGGCTGACACGCCGTTCAATGGCATCCATTAACATGCCGGTGATATCTACATCAAATGCCGCTTCAATTTCTCTGACACAAGTTGGGCTGGTGACGTTGATTTCGGTGAGCTTATCGCCAATCACATCCAGACCGACGAAAATCAGGCCGCGTTTTTTGAGTTCCGGACCAATGGCTTTGGCAATTTTCCAATCACTATCTGACAATGGCTGAGCAACCCCTGCACCGCCTGCGGCCAGATTGCCGCGGGTTTCCCCTTTTTGTGGAATTCGAGCAAGACAGAACGGCACCGGTTCACCATCAATCACCAGAATGCGCTTGTCACCTTTGGTAATTTCCGGAATATACACCTGCGCCATCGCGTAATTGTGGCCATAGTGCGTGAGGGTTTCGATGATCACTCCGACGTTGGGGTCATCTTGTTTGACGCGGAAAATGGAAGTGCCACCCATGCCATCCAGCGGTTTGAGAATGATATCGCTGTGTTGGCGATGAAACTCGCGGATGCGTTTTGCGTCACGGGTCACCAGCGTAATGGGGGTGAATTCACTGAACCAAGCCGTAAACAGCTTTTCGTTGGCATCCCGCAAGCTTTGTGGTTTGTTAACGATCAGTACGCCGGCTTCTTCAGCCCGTTCCAACATATAAGTGGCATAGATATATTCGGTATCAAATGGCGGGTCCTTGCGCATCAGGATGACATCGAGCTCACTTAACGGCAGTTCCTGACGGTCGCCTAAGGTGTACCAGTTGTGAGGATACTGACGTACTTCTACGGTGCGCATACTGGCAACCGGTATCCCGGATTCCATCGCGAGATCCTGCATTTCCATGTAATACAACTGATAGCCGCGCTTCTGTGCTGCCAGAAGCATAGCGAAACTGGTGTCTTTCTTGATATTGATGTCCTTGATAGGGTCCATCAGGATGCCAAGCTTGATCATGTTACTTTCCTTTAAAGCGGGATTAACCCAAATCACCGAAGTGCAGTTGCAGTGCGGTGATAGCTGTCAGTGCTGCTGTTTCTGTACGCAGCACTCTGGGCCCCAGTAGCACTTCGGTAAAGTTGTGTTGTTCAGTCATGCTTATCTCTTGATCAGATAAGCCACCTTCAGGACCGATCAACAATCTGATTTTATGGTTGGTTAAGGGCAGTTTATTAATACCGTGACTGGCCCGCGGATGCAGGTTCAGTTTCAGTGCGCCATCGTTCTCTGTACACCAGTCCAACAATTCCATTGCCGGGCGGACTTGCGGAATGACACTGCGGCCACACTGTTCACAGGCACTGATTACAATTTTCTGCCATTGCTGGATTTTCTTGTCCAACCTTTCGCCATTTAGTTTGACGCCGCAACGCTCTGAAAACAATGGGGTGATGGTATTGACGCCTAATTCAACCGATTTCTGCAAGGTAAAATCCATACGATCCCCGCGGGAAATCACCTGACCAAGATGCAGATCCAAGGGCGATTCCGATGAATTAGCCTGCTGTGATAGTACATCCACAATGACCGACTTTTTATCAGCTTGCTGGATCCGGGCTGGGTAATCCATACCGTCGCCATTAAATAGGCAGACCTCTTCGCCGGGATTCATCCGTAATACGCGACCGATATGGGCTGCCGCTTCCTCTTCCAGCGGTAAAGCATGACCGGGGGAAATAGCACCGCTGTGGTAAATTCTCGGGACTCTCATAACGATTTCCTGCTGGGGTTACTGGGCTATTTTGCCGGAATTTCCTCGGCGTAAACAGACTGATTGGACATAGATGTTGTGATTTCCCTGAACTTTTGCAATGGCTTCATCACGCTGGCATTCATTGTTACTCACCGGGTAACTGCGATTCCACACGTTAAACAGCTTTTGTTGCGCCGATGCTAACGGTAACTGATAGGTGTCGTGCATATACAGATAGGCTCGGGCAATAGCGCCGCGGGCGCGTTCAGGCGGCTGAACCTTCTTGCCTTTAAAATCGACCACCATCTCGCACTGACCATATTGGCCTGCTTGTGCATTCCACTGACTGAAACGGTAATTAGAGCGATCGCCGTTGACTTCGCCAATCGCCGGTACCAGATTGTGCAGATCGGACTCCATCAGGTTAAAGCGTTGGCTGGTGTTTTCGCAGTATTTGCGACCCCCCTGTTGCCAGCATTGCAACTGGTGACCAAATTCCCATGCCGGAACAATATGCTCCCATTCAATGCGAGATGCTCGAGCCGGTTGTTTGCGTGGTTGAAAACCACAGGAGTGCCAGTCCGGTTGCCAGCGCTTCTGGCTGCTGTCGATACGACATCCACAGTAAAAAGTATTGTTGACGGCGAGGCCTTGATAAAGTTTGGTTGCCTGCTGTTTGGCTTCGCGAAAATTTTCTGCGCGTTGCGCCAGTGCTGGTTGCCACCAAAGCAATAGCAACACCGACGCCATCAGTTGCCTGAGGCGTAAAGAACTCAATTTGTTCCCCTGAAAATACAACTTATGCCAGGGGTACTCGTCGCAGCCACTGGCTTGTAATAGTGCCGCTGATACTAAAAGAAGCTTGTTTTATTAGCAAATACTGCCGTGTCATTCGGTGGGTTGTAACCATTGACCGCAACTGCGACAACAGTATTGCACCTGACCCCGCAGCACTTTATTGTGGCGGCGAATGCTGAGTTCAACTTCTCCGCAAGCACAACGGTAAGCCTTCCCTTTAGATGTGACCGAACGAGTATCAAAACTGTGGGTGGCATTACCTGGTAGTTGATAGAGGGTTTGCATCAGTTGCCGCCATTCTTTGCCATGGGGACGAACTCGTCCATACAGTTGGTGACACAGCAGATGGCAGATTTCATGGGGTACCACTTCGCTCAGGAAAGCGTCAGCATTTTCCTTAAGTAATACCGGGTTAAAGCGCAATTTATTCAGTTGCAGATGGGCCGTTCCCGCCGCTTTCCCTCGCAATTTAAAGGTAATTTCTGGGCGTGGGAAATGCTGTTTGAGCTGCTGTTCTGCTTGTTGGTAACGGGCTTCAACCGTCTGTAGCAGTTGTTGTTCAAGCGATGTTAAGGTGGAAACGGTGGGTGATGACACCTTGGGTGTTGCGTGATTAAAAAAAGAATGCCACATATTCCGCGTGTAAAAGTTATCAGGATATAGCGGGGCCTTAGCCCCGCAGATCAATTACAGTGTTGCTGCGGCAGCTTCCAGCATTGCTTTAAACTGCGCAACAATTTTTTGTTCAGTTGCGGCATCATAGCCAGCAACGCGCGGTGTGTGAATATGTCCGGTCGGAATATTGCTACCTAACTGATCTCGAAGCAGAATTGCACGGTAGGAAATTTCGTTAGAAAGATAGCCACCGCCTGAACCTTCAACCGCAGTGCTGTTCTGCAATTCTGCCAGACTGCCAGCTTCAAACGTGCCGCGTTGCAGAGTAGTTACAGTGCGATTGTCATTGATTTTCCAGTCGCCGCTGACCGATTGAATCGCGGTGACAGGTAAGGAAAACTCCACAAAATCTGGCCCGTTTAAGGTTTTACCGTCTAATTTAGGTGCCAGCGGATGTTCTTTATCGGCACCGGTCATCACGTTGCGGTTGTCTGGTGCTTTGGCCGAGCGATTACGACCGGGGAATCGTTCAATATCAAAATCGCTGCGGCCCATGCTGACGGTCACCACCATATCGACTTGATGGTCGCGATATACCGGCGTCAGCAAAGATTCGATGATACCTTCATCAAAATCAGCAAAACGTACCGGGATCATGACAGTTTCTACCTGTACTTGTTTGCCATTCACCTTAAACCGATAACCATCCAGTGCTAATGCAACCATACCTGATGGATTGCTTTGTTCAATATGGCGGTCAAGGAAAAAGGGGTCAAATCCGGTCAACAGGATTTTTATCTGAACGTCATCGGCAAAGTTGATGTCACTGAATCCTCGAGAGGATTTTTCGACCGCCTTTACCAAAATATCTTTCTGCCAACCAGCAATGTTGAAGGCGGGACGATCTTTGGTGAGTAACGAACGCATCTTCAGTCTGCTCCAGTACAAGGAGCGATCATCATAATGTCCAGCAGTGACATCTCTCACCGCTTGTTGCCATAGACGTTGTCCTTGATGCGCAACCATCTGCGTGACTTTCAGTTCATCTTTTTGCTGATGATACTTATCTGCCAGGTCATTCACGAAAGCATGATAACGGCTCACGACCTCTGGCATGGCTTGTTCGGCTTTAGGGATTCGGTCCTCTTCAACACCGGCTACCGCTGGTAAGGACAACAATAACGCGGTGAGCAGACCGGCGATGTGGCTGGGCTTCAACATGGCATTTCCTTTGAACGATATTGTTATAAGTCAGTGATCCAATCATTGCGGTTAAGTATGCACCAGTCAGGGGGCTGCGCCAACAAAACATCGGAATTTTCCAATTTGAATAATGAGTTACATCATTAACGATTGTAGTGACTCTTGACTGTTAAACCGTTTGGTAAAGAAATCCAGAAACACGCTGATGTTAGTCGCCAGCTGACGGCGACTGGAGTACACACCATAGACCTTAAAAGGTTCAATGGGCCACTCCTGCAGGATTGGAACAAGAGCTCCACGCGCTAACTCATTCTTACACACCGCATGAGACACCATGGCGATACCGAAGTCATCAAGCGCTAGTTGCTTTACCATGGTGGCACTGTTAACCCGCGCTTTACGCCGAAAACTGGCCATGGATTTACGACTCCCTTTGCCTAATGGCCAGATAGGGGCAGAACGCAAGGTTCCCATTAAAATGCCATCGTGTTGCGCCAGCTCTTTCGGTGTTGCAGGTGTGCCATGTGCTTTCAGGTAACCCGGGCTTGCGACCAAAATAGGTTGGCGCTCAAACAGCAGCCTTGCCACTAAATCGGATGATTGCAACGGTCCATATTTAATCGCGATATCGTAGCCTTCACCCACCAGTCCAACATCGACATCAGTAAATTGCACATCCAGTTCCACTGCAGGGTAAAGCCGCATAAAGCCACTACACAGGTTCGCAATCACTTCCTGGCTAAAAGAAACCGGAATCGCAATCCGTAACAGACCAGAAACATCGTTATGGGTGTTTTCAACCGTGGCTTGGGCAGCTTCTACTTCGTTACAAATCGTCTGACAATGTTGGTAAAATAATGCGCCAACCTGCGTTAGACTGATAGAACGGGTATTACGTTGTAGTAGTCGTACGCCAAGCTCTTGTTCCAGCTGGGCAATTTTACGGCTAATAGTGGATTTAGGCAGGCCAGTATCTCTTGCTGCTTGAGAGAATCCTTCTGCTCTGACCACTGCAGCAAATAGTAGCATCCCATTCAAATCTGTCATATTTTTCCGACTGTCTCAAAAATGGAACAAAGCGTCTAAGGCAGTTTAATGGCAATGAAGTAGATAACAAAGTTATATTTATTGGCTGTACGTATAATTTAGAGGCTTAGCAGAGGATCTTTTTGATGACCACCAATAAGCAGCCCGAAAACTCGACTCAAGCTCTAACGCCAGATCCATTGTTTCTTCATGCAGAACATCTGGCCAAGGACTTCTCTCTATTTCCCGAGCATAGTAAAAAAAGTCTGTCTGATGAAATCAACGGACTGTTGGATGACGAAGACATCCAAAGCAATCTTAAATCGTTGGCGCTGTTGGATGTGGACGGCTATGTTGCCAAAGTCATCCAACCAACCTTGGACAAAAATCGTCCTGGAGCCAAACGCATTATCGCCGATCTGAAAGGCAAGATGATCGTCGAAAAACACAACGGCCCTTTTTATTCTGCTGAAGTTGAATTGAACTTCGGTGGTCGTAACCGTCGTGTCGGATTTATTGCTCAAGAACGCACGACCTCTAATGGTGCCTGGATGCCTGAGCACCATTTAATGTGTTGTGAAGCAATTCGCCACTTTGCCGAACTGTCATTGCCAATCGTTTACTTTATCGACACCCCAGGGGCCGATGCCGGTGAAGTCGCTAACAGTCACAACCAAGCGCATTCCATCTCTCGTGCCATCGCTGAAAGCGCTAACGTGGACGTGCCAACAGTCGGTATTGTTATCGGCGCGGGATATTCCGGTGGTGCGATTCCTCTAGCCGCAGCTAACATCCTGCTGTCGGTACGTGACGGTATCTTTAATACTATTCAGCCACAGGGGCTGCAGAGTATTGCACGTAAATACAACCTTTCATGGCAGGAATGCGCTAAGTCAGTCGGTGTTTCTCCGGAAGAGCTTTATACCGGGGGATGTATTGACGGTATTATTGATTTCTCACCATCTGATCGCGATGAACGCCAGCACAATCTCCGCCGCGCCATTATCAGTGGTATTGAAGCGGTAGAACGTGCGGCGGTTGCTTTCGTGAAAGAATCTGAAGATCTGCGTGAGCATTACAAGCGCAGTCTTAATCGTTTTCTTTATCCTTCCAAAAATCTGCAGGCTCTTGAAGATGCAGTGCATATGTCACTGGCGAGCAGCCCGACGATGCATCTTAACTTGTTTGGCAGTGCCTATCGCTATTTGCGTTACCTGACTGCTCGCAGCCGTATCCACTCCATTTCAATGGAGCAGTATGGCCGTCTGTCTAAGGTCAGTGTTCCGGAAGGTGATCTGCGCGCTCGTATCCAGAAAGAGCAGGAAAAGGTGTTCCAGTCTTGGTTATCCAATCCTGACAAGCTGGTTTATGACGAAGAACTGGCGAAACTCTGGAACAACTTTATTGCCAAGCGCGACGAAGTTGCAACTGAACGTAATATGCTGACCCGCTTGATTTTGGGTGAGCCGAAAGAAAACTACAAAAAGGCTCGTAAAGCGCTGTTGTTCAACATTGGCTGGAGCCTGTATCACCGTTGGAAGAGTAACGCTGCCAACAACTTCAAAGGCTTGATCCATTATTTGGAAACCCTGCCCGGCGAAGTCACCCAAACGCCGTGGCCAGAATTGAATCAGCTGACATTGCTGGATGTTGTGGTCAATGAAGAGTTGCGTGAAGACTTTATCTGGCAGTGTTACAACATTCTGATCTTCAACGCTCTTTACGATAATGTGGTTGGTAATCTGGCCTCTATCGCAAAAGAAGCGATGATGAACAAGAGTTTGTCCCGTTCTTCAGTTGATGGTTTGCTGCACAAGTCGATTGACCGTGCAATCTCGACTCAAGATACCGCCAACGATAAGAGCAAATTCTATAAGTGGCTAAAGTACTTTATGTCTCAGGCCAACCGTGCAGAATTGCTGACCAAAACCGAACAGTGGAAGAGTGTGGGTTTCCCGCAACTTAACAACAGTCTGTTCGTGATCCTGACGTACTTCTTTGAACGTCTGCTGCCGGAATATTTCGACAGTGAAGAAGACAATACCCAGTACACTGGTGCAATTAACCCGGTACGTATTGGTCGCCGCAAAGATTTCTGGAACCGTCTCACCATGGGCTATCAGGATCTGTTGATCCAGAAAGTGCTGCGTGAAGAAAAGAAAGCCGGCAAGATGACCTGGGGCAATATTATTGACCAGTTCTTCTCCAAGTTTGATGAGCTGAATGGCGATAAGATGACTGCCAATTCATTGAACTTCCCTGGTTTCCGTCTTTCCATTGAAGATGCGCTGGATAAAGGTATTCGTCCTTGCGGATTGATTACCGGCATGGCCAATTTCAATCACCATGGCAAGAAAATCCGGGTCGGGGTAGCCGTATCTAATACCGCGTTCCAGGCCGGGGCTTTTGATATGGCCAGCGCTGAGAAATTCTCTGCGCTGCTGATTGAATGTGCCAAACGCCATATGCCGGTGATATGTTTTATCAGTTCAGGTGGTATGCAGACTAAAGAAGGTGCTTCAGCGCTGTTTTCGATGGCTGTGGTTAACGACCGTCTGACCCGTTTCATCCGTGATAACGAATTGCCGGTGTTGATGTTTGGCTTCGGTGACTGTACCGGTGGTGCTCAGGCATCGTTCGTGACTCATCCATTGGTACAGACCTATTACATGTCTGGTACCAATATGCCGTTTGCTGGGCAGATGGTGGTTCCGGCTTATCTGCCGTCGACTTCAACACTGTCAAACTATTTGTCTAAAGTGCCGGGTGCGATGAATGGTCTGGTGCTTAATCCATTTAGTAATACGCTGGATGAGCAACTGCAGAGCATTGATCCTTTGATGCCGATGCCAACAGAAAGCATTGAAGACGTGATTTCTGGTGCATTGTCTTCATTGGTAGCTACTTCGCATGAAACCACTGCCGATGAAATTGTGCAGGATGATCCACGTGCGCTGATGAAGCCGATCAATAAGGTCTTGATCCATGCTCGTGGTTGTACCGCTGTGAAATTGATCCGTAAGGCACATGACAACAACATCAATGTGGTGCTGGTGGCTTCCGATCCGGATATGACAGCGGTGCCTGCAGAGATGCTGACTGCAAACGATAAGTTGGTTTGTCTTGGCGGTAACACTTCGGATGAATCATATCTCAACGCCTACTCAGTGTTGCGCGTTGCTGATTACGAGAAAGTGGATGCGTTGCACCCGGGTATCGGGTTCCTCTCAGAAAGTCCACAATTTGCGGCGTTGTGTGTGAACAACGGCGTCAACTTCGTTGGTCCTAGTGTTAACTCCATGACCACCATGGGTAATAAGTCCAACGCTATTAAGACCTCTCAGTCACAAAATGTGCCGGTAGTACCAGGGTCTCACGGTATTCTGACCAATGCTGAGCAGGCGGTGAACGTTGCCAACGAAATCGGTTACCCTGTGCTGTTGAAAGCGGTACAAGGCGGTGGTGGTAAAGGTATTCAGGTTGTGCGGCGTCCAGAGGACATGATTGGCCTGTTCCAGAAAACGTCTACTGAGGCAGCAGCAGCTTTCGGTAACGGCGACCTGTATCTGGAAAAATACGTTACTTCTCTGCGTCATATTGAAGTGCAGTTGCTACGTGATAAGTTTGGCAACACCAAAGTGTTGGGTATTCGTGACTGCTCAGTTCAGCGCAACAACCAGAAGGTGATTGAAGAATCTGGTTCTACCATGTTGCCTGATGAACTGAAGCAAAAAGTGATGAAGTACACTGAGGCTTTAGGTAATGCCACTGATTACACCGGCGCGGGTACCGTAGAGTACATCTACAACCTGGACGCGAACGAAGTGTATTTCATGGAAATGAATACCCGTTTACAGGTAGAGCATCCAGTTACTGAAGTGACCTCTGGTATCGATATCGTCAGTGCGCAATTTGATATTGCCGCTGGGCGTTCAATTGAAAAACTGCAACCCAAAGAATTGGGGTACGCTGTTGAAGTGCGTGTGACTGCTGAAAAAGCGGCACTGGATAGCCATGGCGTATTGCAGTTGGTGCCAAACCCAGGGTTGATCACCGAATGCGTTATGCCTCAGCGTGATAACGTTGAAGTGATCTCGATTGCTGCCGAAGGTAAGGAAGTTTCTCCGTACTACGATAGCCTGATTGCGCAGATCATTATTCATGGTGAAGACCGTGAAGATACTATCAACAAGATGCTGGACTATCTGGATAGTGTCGTGATTAAAGGTATTGCGACTAACATTCCATTGCTGAAACGCATTTTGAGTGACCGCACTTTCCGTGATGGTGTTTACGACACTAACTATCTGCCCCGCTTGATGGCTGAGCTGGATATTCCGGCGCTGATTGCTGAGATGGAAGCAGCTGCAGAAACGCAGGGCGTTGATACTGAATCCTTGCGTGTTGGGGAGTCTAATGAGCTGAAAGTGTTGGCACAAGGTGCTGGTATTTTCTACACCTCTCCCGCACCTGGTGAAGCAGACTTTGTGAAAGAAGGTGACATTGTGACTGTGGAACAGACACTAGCACTGACCGAAGCAATGAAGATGTTCTCTCAAATGACGCTGGCAGGCTTTAACCGTAAGGGGGCTGTGCTGTATCCGGAAGATAAGAAGTATCGCATTGAGCGTATTCTTAACGGTAACGGGCAGCAGGTATCTCAGGGCGATCTGTTGTTTGTGGTGTCACCTGTAGAAGAGTAAATCGTAACTTGCTTAAAAAAGCCCGCAGATGCGGGCTTTTTTATTGTCAGCCCAAAACCACCTACTTCAGTAGGTGGTTATCATTCATGAAAGGGCTTTGCCCGTATATCTA
>NZ_JARFTS010000023.1:0-61987 GCF_029167175.1 Shewanella sp. A32 | reverse complement strand
TGAAACACAATCGCGCCGATGGTAGTGTGGGGTCTCCCCATGTGAGAGTAGGTCATCGCCAGACGCCTAATACAACAGAAAGGCCACCCTAGCGGTCAATGCATTTCGGATAAGCATTACTGCTTGTATCTAAAAGCATATTTGGCGGGAATATAAAGGACCGAACGTGGAAATGTTCGGTCCTTTCTTTTATCAGGTAAAATGAAATGTCCGATACTTTCCCTCATCTGTTTTAGTGTCGCAGGCAACCGCCCATCGGGGCAAAGTGCAAGCCAGCGAAGCTGAGTGTCTATCAGACTAATGGCGGCCACAAAACTTACGCGTGTCGGACTGACCTTCGCATCTCTCGCTATATTGGCCATTTCCAATCGCACTAAGTTATAGGCCAGCAAAATACCCCAAATTTCTTGTCTTACTCCCGCTGCAAAGCGACTTCTAAGGGTTATCTCATTTTGGAGTTGTGTCTGTTTCAGCTCCCCGTAGCCCTCTTCTATTTGCCATCGTTGCCAATAGATATTGAGTAAGTTTTCTAATGGATACTCTTGAGGGTCTATCAGTGAGGTGATAAATCCTTCAATATCTCCTTTAGGCTCCTTATACAAGATGAGCCTTGCTTGCCAGTTTGCTGGCAAATTGGGGTTTTTACGCTGTGCTTGTGGGGAGATAGGCATGGAAATCAACATGTCATTTTCTGCATATTGTTCCACGATGTCGTATCGCAATTTACGCTTAATTGGTGTTAACCAATGACTATTTTCAGCGGCTGTTTGCCAAGATAACAGCAAGTCTGCTGAGAAGTAACAGCGGTCAAACAATGTTAAAGAGTGGGCTGGCACATCACGCATTAACCTATGTGCCAATGTCACTTCTCCGGCCTCACAGGCATCAAATGCTGCGCCCATTAACATCCGAGTTTCTGTCGACATCAACCCGACTAATCGAAGCTGGGGATACGGTTTGTGTTTCTTGGAGATAAAGCCAAATGCCTGTGCATTTTCCTCAGAGTCTTGGCATCGAAAAGTGGTGCCATCAACCGCCATCACATTCAGGCCAAGCTTTTTATCTTTGATAAGCGCATCATTCTCCCATGCTGATATCGCTGTTTTAAAGAGGGCTGCAAGTGGTGCTTCATCTAAACGGCGACGACAATCAGTAAGCACGCTGGGAGCAACACGAGACCAAGTATCTTCAGGCTTAGGTTGCAAAGCTAAGTCCAGAGAACTACAGACTTCTTTGATGGATTTGTTTCGCTGTAGCCCCATCCAAATGACCAGCCAGACTGCTTGCTGGGCAGGTAAACGACGAGTTCTGATGCTGGCTTTAGATGTTTGGAAGAGCACTTGCTCAATCCATTCGAGCTGAATGGCATTGACAACAGACTCATACTTATTGCCACCTTCTACGGTTTCATAAGCCAGAGTTAACTCTTCAGGCAACATAAAAAATCCCCGCTAATTTGATTAGCAGGGATTATCGTTTGCTCTAAAGATCGGTCAAGTGTCTAAACCGATCGGCATTAACCCTAGCGGTGGCCTTTTTGCTTTTCATGACCAGTTTTCTACGAGAACTTATCTTTTGTGTTTCATACCGCACTGTTATCATTATTAATTTTGTAGAATGAGCGCGCAGATTTATAACATAAGTAACTGGATCTTATTATGCTGACAAAACTTCTGCTAACAGTTCTAGTAGTGGTATTCGCATGGCGGATGCTGGCAGCTAAACGCCATATAAATGTCAATGACAAGGTAAACCCTAAGAATTCAGACAGTAAGATCCGTAAATATTTGTTTTCATTTGTGCTAGGCGCATTAGCGCTGCTCGGTAGTGGATTCATGGCGTGGCAATGGTTTGATGGTTACACTATAGTCACTGTGACTTTAGTGTCGCCAACTGAAGCCCGCCGTGATGTTTATCAAGTCAGAAAAAAAGACATTTCAGCCAACGAGTTAGTTACAGTAGATGGCCTTAAAATCCGACTTTCGCGAGAGGAAAGATTAGTAATTGATGATAAGTAAAGCAGTCTGCTCACTCGACGCTTTTCATTCATCTGTTATCGGGTAAACTAGCTGCATTTTTTGCCGATGTAACTTCTTCGGCCAGCACGTTCCTCAGGAGGGCTCATGATTACCGCCTATATCTATCAGCAGCAACAGCTAAAAATTGTTGAGCTTTCACCCGAGGACAATATTCCTGAAGATACACTTTGGCTTGACCTGTTTCGTCCAGATGATTATGAAAGAGACTGGTTAGCGCGCTTTTCTGTTGAAGAAGTTCCAGATGAGGAAGATATCAACGAAATCGAGGCGTCTGCGCGTTTCTATCAAAACAGTGATGGCTTACACATCAACTCATTGTTTCCGCAACGTGTAGGGCAAGATGTTCGCGGCGTGAACGTTTCTTTTAACCTGCGTAATAACTTTTTACTTACTATCCGTGAAGAGGATGTTGGGCTAATCCGATTACTACGTAACTATTTGCGTCTGGGCAGAATCGAGGTAGTGACCCCCCAAAGTTTATTTCTTGAACTGTTTAATCTGAAAGTAGAGTACCTTTCAGACCTCATTGAAGATGTTTACACCGTATTGGAAAACGTCAGCGAGCAGGTATTCGAAAGTGCCGAACTTGATGATGTGTTCAAGATGATCACGTTGCAGGAAGACTCAAACGGAAAAATCCGGTTGAGTTTGTTGGATACCCAGAGATCATTGCGTTATATGCAAAAGTATTATCGTAGAGAATTGAGTGAGGACGAACTCAAAGATATGCGAGAAATGCTGTCAGACATTGAATCATTGATGCCCCATAGTCAGTTTATATTCGATAAATTAAACTTTTTGTTGGACGCTGCAATGGGCTTTAGTGGTCTTCAGCAGAATAAAATCATCAAGATTTTCTCGGTAGCTGCAGTGGTATTTCTGCCACCAACACTTATTGCCAGTAGCTATGGAATGAACTTCAAACACATGCCTGAATTGGACTGGTTTGTTGGATATCCAATGGCTATTGTTATGATGTTGGCAAGTGCGGCAGGAACATACTTTTTCTTCCGCCGCAAGGGCTGGCTGTGATCAGATGGATTTTCGTTTTAACGGAATAACTTCGGCTTTTTGCTGTCGGTAGCTTTCAGGATTTTCTAATACACTGGCGAGTGAAGCAAATTTGGCGCGCATCATTTGGATGCTTATTAGACAACGATGGTATGGATTGCTGCAGCGAGCTAAGCGTTGTTTTAAGTTATGATTTACTTTACGGAGTTGTTCACGATTGCTGTCTGATTCTGCAATCAACTCATCACTCAACGCTTGTTGCAATGAATCCAGTTTTTCCGGCTGGTTTTGTGCCAGCCACATTAAGGTGTCAAAATCTGGTAAGTCTCTCATCCCGTGTCTCCACATCGCACCATCCCTGGTGATGAACCCCAAAAACTAGGGGAGCTCTATAAGACAAGACTAGTTCAGATTAATGTAAAACGTTAGTTGACGACTGAAAGACTCCCATCAGCTTTTATTTTCAGAACCAAAATAATAAGTAATTCGTTCCCTTGGGTTTAAATATTTATAAATATTTTCAGCGAGTGCCGCAGGGGATAGGCAACGCACAATACTTAAACCTTCTGCTTCCAAATCGACGATAGGAGCCTGATCTTTCGGCACCATTGGATCGTATACCAGAATTCTCGGTAATAGGATCTTGTCTAAGTTGACTGACATCACCAGCCCGAATTGTCCTGATGATAATTCGACCACTGAGCCTGGTGGGTAGATACCAAGCATCTTGATAATCTTACCGACATATTCTTGATTGAATTTCCCCTTGGAATATTTATAGAGATAACCCAGCGCTGCATAGGGGGTTCTGGCTTGTTGCGGATTACTGGGATGACATAGCGAATCGTAAAAATTGACTACCGCAGCCAGTTGTACCGGTTCGCTTAAGGCATCCGCTTTTAAACCACGCGGGAAACCACTGCCATCGAGAAGTTCATGATGATTGGTGACAACCGCTGCTGACGCTTGTGGGAAATCTTGCGCCAGTTTCAGTAGGTCAGTACCCAAAATAGGATGCTGATTATAAAGATTTTGTTCTGGTGTCGTCAGCGGTTCCTTTTTCCGGATTATCTGACTTGGCAGCTTAAGTTTACCAATGTCATGAAATAATGCGCCTAACCCTACCGTTTCAATATCCGCTCGGGCCCATCCTAATTCCTTTGCCATTAACATCGATAAAACTGCGACGTTTAACGAGTGAAAATAGATGCCATCACTTTTGTCGTCGTCTGACATTAGATGCAAGACGAGATTGTCTGACGCGAGCAATTCCTCGGTGATATCTGTGATTAACTCTTTCGCTTCATTTACTGCATTTAGGGGCCGATTACGCAATTTACCAATCAAATTACGCATGCGTGCTAATGAACGCGAAAAGTGCTCTTCGGTCTTTTGCAAATCTCTGCGCATACGCTGCAAGATCTCGATGCGCTCTTTTTTGTACTGCTCCATTTGCCCCTGGAGCTTTTCCAGTTCTTCCGCGGATTGTTCGGGAGTTTCCTTTAACTGTTCTGCAGCTAATGGTTCAGTATCACTGCGACCAAGATCTACATATACAGCGTCAATACCGAGCTTTTTAATCAGCTCAATTTGTGCTTGTTGTTTCAGTTTGAAGCTACTGAATAAAAAGGGGTGATCCTTCCATGACACTGGTAATCGTACATAATTGCCAACTTGTAATTGTTGGACTGATACAAAGCGGCTTTTACCCATAAGACAACTACTGTTTGGTTACCTGTCAAATGCCCGGAAATGGTTAATTTATCGAATGCTTACTTAACTACCAAGATATATTGACAACAGATGCGTTAGGAGACAATAGCTCTTCAGTTGAAGTTATATCAATAGCATGAGTTAGCGAACATTTTAACGAATCGTCAATACGGCGCTGATGATACAACAGGGATTATAACGAGTGCTGCGACCTAATGCCGAGGCACGGGTCAAGTATCAGCGCAGAAACCTGCACAGTTTAGGTTGGACGTTAATGTGTAACAAATTGCTTGGGGGAGGTTAACTTAATGGGATATTGATACTGAATCGGGCACCTTCAAGATCAGAATCTTCAATACTCAGTGTACCACCATAGCTACTGACGATTTCATTGCACACCGCCAGACCAATCCCTTGTCCAGGGGATTGAGTATCCGCCCGTACGCCACGTTCAATTATTTTTTGCTTAAGACCTTCTTCTACCCCTGGTCCATCATCTTCAACCACTAACATAAAGTGGGTTTTATCCATGCTAGCGCTGATGCGCACCTCAGCGATACAGAGACGAAATGCGTTTTCCATCAGGTTTCCGCATAACTCCATCAGGTCACCTTCATCACCAGGAAAACTTAAATCGTCAGCGACATTAACTGTAAGGTGTACCTTTTTATCCTGATAGACTTTAAACAACATTTGCGTCAGCTGATCCACTAAGGGTCTAACCGGCGTTTTGATCTGTTTTAATCCCTTACGCCCCAGCATTGCTCGTTTCAGTTGATACTTGACTAACAGATCCATCTGACTGACCTGATCCATGATTTTTTCACAAATCGCCTGACGGTCCAGCGAGTTATCGTCGGTAATGGCATGTACCGCCGCCAACCGCGTTTTTAAACTGTGGGCCAGGTCATTCATTGCATTCTGATAGCGTTGTTGCTGTGAGCTGGATTGTCTTAGCAGTTGATTCAGTGCCTGTGTGACACCTTCAAGTTCCACAGGATAACCTGCTGACAAGGATTTGGTTTTTCCTTTTATGATGGACTGCAACTCAGCTCTCATGCGGGCTAATGGTTGCATTCCCCAATAGGCCGCACTAATGAGTAATAACAACGCCAGCACCAGGACTAAAGCCAGTCTTAGATAGGTGCGTTTAGCAAATTTAGTGGCTTCCAGTTCGATTTTTTCGGCATCTTTGAGGACCAAAAGATTGTAGTGAACACCCGCGATATCAACAGATAGCAAGTAAGCGAAATAACCTCGTTTGTCCGCCATATTGAGGTAATAGGGCGGTGTCCCATTACGAATATCATTAAAGCGTTCGCAGATATCAAATAAACCACGATCAACAGCAAGCGAGGAAGTCCAAACTTGTTTAAAGTTGGTATCACAAGAAGCCATGACGTAACGTTCTTGCTTGTTATTTTCCTCAAGCCAGGCGCTGGTGTCTGGAATCAGGTCATGCTCGCGCAACTCCGCAGCGACCTGCGGGATCTCCGCAATTAATTGAGCGGTTTCTTCGTTATAGCTATTTTGGGCATGAAGTATATTAACCATCCAGGCCAGACCGAACCCCACCAATGCAATAATTGACAATGAAGTCAAAAACATACGAGTGAGAAGTCGCTTTTTAGGTTTCAATCTTAGTTGCATGGAAGATTAAACTTATAACCTTGGCCGCGAATGGTGATAATGGGATTCTCTATCCCATCACGACTCAGTTTTTTCCGTAAACGGCTGACCATAACTTCTATAGTGTTCGGGTCGCCTTCTTTGTCACCATATATCACATCAAGCAATCGCTGCTTGGCAACCACTTCATGATTATGGCGCATTAGATATTCTAAAATCTGATATTCAAAAGCGGTAATGTCCATGAGTTCGTCGCCCATCATTACCTGCTTGGCCGCAAGATCTAAAGACAACTCTCCACTTTGGATGACAGGTTTGACAAAGCCAGCACTGCGGCGCACTAGCGCATCAAGCCTAGCGACTAATTCTTCTTTTTGGAAAGGCTTAACAAGGTAATCATCTGCACCAGCGTTGAGCCCTTGCACTTTATCCTGCCAGTTAACTCGCGCGGTAAGGATTAACACTGGAGCCTTGAGATCAGCTTCGCGCAGTTGCTTGATCAGTGAAATGCCATCCTGATCTGGTAAGCCTAGGTCAACGATAGCAACATCAATAGGGTAATTTGTTGCTTGATAGAATCCTTCTTTGGCTGTCCCCGCAACCTGGACTTGGTTACCCAACTCACTCAGCTGTACTTTCAGGTGATGAGACAGTAAAGGGTCGTCTTCAACTACCAGTATTCTCATAACAACCATATCCTTTGTGATATCAATTAGTCAGTGTATTCATTACATCAACATATGCCAATGCCAGCCAGTGTACTGCAAAATTACTTAACCGTGGCTGACGCTGTCACATCTGGATAAAAATTACTGGCTATTAACACGGTAAAGAAGGGCGCGACTTGTACCACTTTTAAGAAGCTACGTTGCTAGATGTTGTACGTTATAAAAAACCAACCCAAAGATCATAAAATAAAAAGTATATTTAAATCATTATGATAGTTGTATTTCATGCTTAGAGTGCAGAGAAAAAAGTCAATCACAGCTGATTTTGCCTTTCGTTCTGATGACTTTTCTGAAGATGAATTTGTGGTATCGTAATCTCCTGAAGCAAAGGCCTGTCATAACAACTCCCAGATATCAGGCCGGGTGGCAGGATCAACGGATACTGCCTGTATTGCAATGTACATGAATTTTAGACGGAGCCCGCTGTGAAAGGACAAATCATTCGAGAAGAAAAAGTACTTAAAACCATAGAACCCGGGTTTGAAGTGGATCGTCGAGTAGCATTTCTCAAAGCCAAATTAAAAGAAGCAAAATGTAAGGCGCTGGTGCTAGGTATTAGCGGTGGCGTTGATTCATCCACTGCCGGCAGATTGTGCCAGTTAGCGATAGAATCTTTAAACCAAGAAACCAACAGCGATGACTACCGTTTTGTTGCCATGCGGTTGCCTTATCTCGAACAGCGGGATGAAGATGAAGCCCAGTTGGCACTGTCATTTATCAACCCGTCCCACCAAGTCACGGTGAATATTCACGATGGGGTAGAAGGTATCCATCATCAGGTGTTAGCCGGGTTAGAGTCTGCCTCAATTCTTGAACCTGATGATGCAAAAGTGGACTTTGTAAAAGGTAATGTTAAAGCGCGTATGCGTATGATTGCCCAATATGAAGTGGCTGCTGTCGTTGGTGGGTTAGTGGTCGGTACCGATCATAGCGCTGAAAACGTCACTGGTTTTTACACCAAATGGGGTGATGGGGCTTGTGATATTGCACCTTTGTTTGGGTTGAATAAACGTCAGGTTCGACAAGTCGCGGCCTTCCTTGGAGCTCCAGAGTCTTTGGTTAATAAGACACCTACAGCTGACTTGGAGACCAATCGTCCGGGTCTGGAAGATGAAGTTGCATTGGGGCTGAGTTACGAACAGATTGATGATTTCCTTGAAGGTAAAGAAGTCGCCCCCGAAGCCGAAGAGCGCATCATTAATATCTACAAAGCGACCCAGCACAAACGTCAGCCAATTCCGACTATTTATGATTAAGTAAAAGCAATGCCATCCTTCAAGGGGTGGCATTTTTACATCACCTATTGAAAAGCTGAAGCCGAAGTTGCTCAACTGTTTGATTTGAAAACTGCCGATAGTCCAGGTAAGGAACCAGCCAAATATTTTGACGTAATTGACGTAAGCACGCGGCATTAGCCAGCGGTACGGCGGTATCTACTTTTACACCTAAACTTGCACAAACTTCCTTGCCACTTATTAACTGGGTCCCAGTCGATGGATACCACGCGATAGGTTCAGTTACCAGACACACAATGTTAAACAAGTTGTTCTGTAAAAATGACTTCCAGTCATCAGTCGGCGCAAAAATTTTAGCGGCTATCACCAGGATTTTACGCCAGTGATTCGAATTAACACCGATAATCTCCGTGGCAGCATCCCGTTGTTGCCAGTGCCACTGTTCCGGCACAACAGGAGAGTGTGGTAAATAGATGATGTTGGGGGCTTGTGGATCACCAAGTAACATGTGAATTAACTCAGTTATAATTTGCGGTCACGTCTTATAAGACAGAAACCCAATTAAACATTGCATCATTTCTACCACATTTTCTGATAGAAAAGTTTCATAAAAGCGCAACCATTACTCCTTAATCTAGATGTTCCGGCTAAGCTTGATTGGGGGAAGCTTGGCAAAGATAAGGAGCATTTTTATGAAGCGCAACATCAAATACGGTTTGATGGCTAAAGGTTGTAAGGTGCCGCTGGGGTATTTTCTTAACGGGTTATTTTATGAACGTGCCGCTAACCATGGAACCGCTCAAGGCTTTGTTGATGAAAAAGGCTATTTTTATGCAGCTACCAACGGACTCCTTGCTAAACACACTCGTCCAACCGCCAAAATAGAAGGTTTGACCTATATTCGCTTAGCCGATATTGCAGAGTTTGAACTAGTAATGTTTGATGCTTAAAAAAACGAAAACCCAATCAAAATGATTGGGTTTTGTTGTATTTGGTCGGTATGAGAGGATTCGAACCTCCGACCCCTGACACCCCATGACAGTGCGCTACCGGGCTGCGCTACATACCGAATGTGTTGTTTTTACCGCGAACAGCGCAAGGGTCGCGTCAACGAGGCAGAACTTTACCAAGAGCCAAGTGACAGTGCAAGCAACAAATTGGTAGCGAGGATTCAACTGCCTAGTTTGTGCACTTTATTGTTACAGAACCGAAAATGACGCTAGTGGCTATATAGCCTGCGGCCTTCTCGCATAACTTCAATCATCTCTGGAACGCTCATTTTTTTACGCAATCGATGACGGTAATTCTCGTCATAAATACGATACTTACCATGCCGGTCTATCACGGTAATTTCATGTTGCTGATAGATCGCGAATACTCGGTTATCCCCAATATAGAGCCAAGTCTGGTCATCGGGTTGGAGTAGGTGTCGGCCAGCACTGTAGTCTGTTGCTGGGTTAGTACAACCCAGTACCTGAGTCATTAATGTGGGTACTATCCCGTAATGGCTAGTACGGTAATTAACTTTAGTTCTGATAGTCACTGGCCAATGAATCACCAAGGGTACCTGCACATTTTCTGGAGATACGTTGCGCCGGGCTTCATCTGTATTGCTGGTGAATAACTTGCCACTGACACCTGTCACCACAATGATGGTATTAGTTGGCAGTGTTTGCAGTAATGCTTGTAACTGTTGATCCACAAAATTTAAAGACTGACGATACTGGTTGAATAGCACTTTTTCAGCAGGTTTTAGTGGTTCTGCCGGTTTAACGGTTTGGATGCCAAGAAATCCAACTGGAGTATCGTAGTCCTCAGGTGATTTCAGATTCAATAGCGCAAACCAAGGCCCTTGCTGCTGAGTGCGCCATTTTTCGAAGCTACTGATAGTCTTAATGTCACTCTGTGCTTTGCCGGTATCGTCCGCCGCCAGATAGGGTTGGAAATCATTAAAAATTGCTTTAGGTTTTGCGTCATTCATTCCTGAGATAGTGGTAAACAACCCTAATTGATATCCTTGTTGTTTCAGCGTTTGGGTGAGAAGTGGGCTGGTGAAATTCAGATCCACTGCATCAATGTAGCTACCCTGTAATCCATACAGCAATGAAAACATACCGCTACTATATTGATTTCCGCCACTAAGATGATGGGTAAACAATTGATTCTGCTGACTATAGTGATAGAAAAATGGCATTGTCTGCTCATCTACTAAGTCGGCACGGAAGCTATCAATAGCGACTAACAAAACATTAGGATGCTGATCAATATGGCACTGTAATGGTTGTTGTGGGTAATTCAGATTACGTTCTACCTTGATATCAGGTGTATTACTGCCATCAATACCATGGCTTTCCATAAACGTTCTGGCCGTTGCTGGATAGGATATTGGATAAGTATCATCAAAGCGGGTAATTTCAGTGACATCAGCCGCGTCTGCCCAGATATGGATCAGATGACTGCTCACAAAGCAAAGCCCGATAAACATCACTAATTTATTACCCCAATTCCGGCGCTGGATACGTTCAATGCGCTTCCATAACCAGTTCGCGGCAATCAATTCCACTACCAGAATCACGATCGGAGTAACTACAAAATATGGGCCCTGTAACAACCCATTGAGATCGGCCCATGCTAAATCAAAAGCAAACGGATTGAGATGCATACCGTAGTCCTGGTAGACAACGGTATCATAAAGTAAGGTGCATAAACCGATGCTGGCAATAACCGCCGCATAACCACGCAAAATCCTGGAATAAGGCAACAATAGTGTTATTGGGAACAACAACACCAGATAAACGATAAATGCCAGAAAACTGAAGTGGCCGATGGTACTAATGGTCAAATAGCCCCACCCAATCAAGGAGTCGGGGAAACCGGGAGACTTTAAATAACGGATCCCGACGATCATCGCCAAGATACCGTTGAAGAAAGCAAACCAGTGTCCCCAGTTGATTAAGCGGGATACCCGATCTCTTCCACGTTGTATTTTCTGCTCCACCATTCAGCTTCCGCTTGTTTCGAGTTGCTTGTATATCTTACGTTTTTTTGAGTAAAAGATACCAGTATTTACCGTAAGTTAGCGTAGGGATTGTGTTAATGCCTTGGCAAATTGTTCAGCAAGTGGCTGACGCGACTCTTTGCTGACCTGAGTTGACAGCAAATGGGAAACGGCATTGCCCAACGCCATAAGGCTTAAATCTGTGGGGGCCTGATGTTTTTCCAGCACTGCCAGCAGTTCGGCAATTAGGGTTTCAACTTCGGCATTGCTGTATTTGGATTGAATAGGCATATCAAAAAATGTTTCACTCAAGGATAGAATAGCGGCATATAATACCGGATTTACCACAGAGTAGCACTACGAAGCCCCATGAGTATTCACGTCGAACAAGCCATTATTCACGCTATCACCCAGAATAAAGAAGGCCAGTTAAGCTGCCGATTACGGCCTCAGCCCTTGTTAAACGGTACTGCAGTAGAAGCCATGGTGGATGAGTTGCACCAGACTTACTCATCAAAAGCCGGTAAGGGATTTGGTTTTTTCGGCGTTAATGGCGATGACGGTGAGGCGAATCCCGCATTCAAGGATGCCTTGCAGTCTTATCTGAGCAATGAGTTGGGCTTTGTCGAATTCTCGGCATCTGCTGGTAAGTTACTGCAAGAAGAGTTATCTAAATATGACTTCAGTCAAGGCGGTTTTCTATTATTGGCGCTGTATCAGCACATGGCGACTGATTATCTGTTTGTGGCGTTGCTAAATGCTAAATCGTCGATGACCGTGCTGGATGATATGGAACTTACGCAAAATGACCATCTGGATCTGGCGAATTTGCAGTTGGCTGCCCGTATTGATTTAACTGAATGGCAGCGCGATAGTGAGTCCCGCAAATATATCTCATTTGTTCGCGGTCGCGCCGGCCGTAAAGTTGCGGATTTCTTCCTGGATTTTATGGGATGTGTTGAGGGGATAAATGCCAAGCAGCAAAGCAAGCAATTGATGCAGGCAGTAGAAGATTATGTTGCTGAAGGTGATTTGACCAAGGATGAACGTCAGGAATGTCGCAATCGGGTCTTTGAATATTGTCAGGAACAGGTGGAAACCGGCATTGATGTGCAACTGAAAGATCTGGCAGACGAATTGGCAGAATCCGGGATGGAGTCGTTCTATGACTTTGCCGTGCAAGGCGAATATGAGCTGGAAGAGAATTTCCCTGCAGATAAGTCAACGTTGCGTCAACTGAAGAAGTTTTCCGGGACTGGCGGTGGGGTATCATTGAGTTTTGATAGCACCCATCTCGGTGAGCGAGTGATATACGATCCGGTATCTGACACCATTTTGATAAAAGGTGTGCCAGCAAACTTGAAAGATCAGCTTGATCGTCGTTTGAAAAGTAATTAACAGACTGAAAAATAAAGCGCTGTGAAGGCGCTTTATTTTTACCTAGTGGGCGGCAACTTAATGGCCGCAATTAAACGGCAAGCGATCACCCATGTGTTTTCGATAATATGATCTCCACCCAATCGCTGGATGTCGTTGGCCGATGGCTGTCATGCACGTTGGTTCATGCAAGTTTTGATGGTCAGATGACATGTGAATTGACTTGCAAGGTGTTCATCATCACTGTCATTTACGCGCCGATGATGTGAACAGACTTGCGTGTTAATATTGGTGCCTTTTTCAGTCAGTCAGCTGTTTAGTTCGCTATCTAACCAATTGTGTAAGCATATAAAGGGTTTCATCGGGTACCGAGATACGTTAATAATGGTCATCGATGAAATAGACGTAATAACGGCTGATAAATTCAGCAGCTGTTGGCTAAAGACATCGAGAAACATGTGGGCAAGGCAGACGCTAGCGTTGCGGTCTGCCGCGACTATATTCTTTAAAATCAGGGTGGACTGTATTTCTGCTCGGGAGAATCAATGCAACTCTTTGTAAAAGATTTAACGGTGATCGATTTTTCTTATCTATGTCCTTTGCGTGGCATGGTCGGTGAAAGCTGGATCGTCGATGTTTTGCTGGAAGGCGTGCTAGATCAGCAAAATATGGTACTCGATTTCGGCAAGGTAAAACGCACAATTAAACAAGTGATTGATCAAGTAGCAGATCACCGGCTGCTCATTCCTACTGCTTGCGGTGATTTACGTTGGCAGCAACAGAATGATACCGTTTGGATCGATTTTGCCAGTCGTAAAGGGACTATTCATCTGGGATGTCCTGCGGAAGCGTTCGCGTTGGTCCCAAATGAACTGATTGACTTTGATAGTGTGAATGATTTTCTTATCAATGCATTACGTGATGTACTGCCAGAAAACGTCGATAACATCAGCCTCACATTACGTAGCGAATTGCTTGACGGCCCATTTTATCATTACAGCCATGGCTTAAAAAAACACGACGGTAATTGTCAGCGTATTGCCCATGGGCATCGCAGCCCGGTAAAGGTATTTGAAGATGGTGTTGCTGCACCAGAATGGGATCGGTACTGGGCTGAGCGTTGGAAAGATGTGTATCTCGGCAGCGAGTCCGATATGGTGCCGATTGAACAATTGACTATGTCTCCGCAGTGTCGTGTGACTGATGATTCCCATTATGGATTTTGTTACACCGCACCTCAGGGAGAGTTTCAACTGGCGATGCCGAAGGGCTGTTGTGATCTGATCCCGCATGACACTACCATAGAGCTGCTAGCACAATTTATGGCTGATACGCTTTCGGCAAAAATGCCTGGTCGGCAGTACCGTGTCATGGCATTTGAAGGTATCGGTAAAGGTGCTATCGCGGTCGCGGGAACTGAAAAACATTAAAAGACAGTATGGGGTTTCGAGTGCAGGTTTTATCAACAATACGTCGCGGCTTAGTTAGCGCAATCATGCTAAGTCTGCCGGTTCTGGCTCAGGCTCAAAACATCTCACAGCCTGCTATCAAATTGATAGGAAAAATGGAGCAGGGGGCACTGCTCCGGGGATCGGTAACGCCTGGTAGTCAACTGATGCTGGATGGTCGTGCGATTCAGGTGAGTGCTGAGGGAAATTTTGCCTTTGGCTTTGAACGAGAATCGCCGCTCAATCATACGCTGAGCGTCACGTATCCAGATGGCCATGTTGCGACCCAGCAACTCAATATCGCTGAGAGACAATACCGTATCTCCTCAGTGAATGGGATCAGCAAGAAAATTATGGAGCCAGATCCCAAAGATGTGGCTCGTGCGGCTGAAGATAGCAAGATGGTCAAGGCCGCGAGGGCAATAACTTCAGAGGAAACTGGCTTTGCTTCCGATTTTATCTGGCCGCTTACGGGCAGAATTTCGGGTGTGTATGGCAGTCAGCGAATTTATAATGGTAAGGCAGGTAACCCGCATTATGGGGTTGATATTGCAGCAAAAACAGGCACAGTTGTCGTTGCTCCGGCTGCTGGCGTGGTATCGCTGGCAGTACCCGATATGTTTTACTCTGGGGGTACCATGATTATCGATCATGGCTATGGTGTCAGTTCTACCTTTTTACATTTAAGTAAACTTTACTTGAAACCCGGTACTCGCGTGAAGCAGGGCCAGCCTGTCGCAGAAGTCGGTGCTACAGGGCGTGCCAACGGCCCTCATCTTGACTGGCGAATTAACTGGTACCAAATGCGTTTAGATGCTGCCACGGTAGTGCCAGCGATGAAGGATGCATTGAAAACCGCGCAAAACTGAAAGACTTCATCCACTGAACATTTAAGTCTCTTGATGAAAAAGGCCCATTGCGATTTAACCGTCGATGTGGGCCTTAGGTGCTTCAATCAGTCTTCGTGCTTATCGGTGCGGTGAATACCAACGGCACCTAACACATATTTCTCATAAATCGGTTCGCTAGTACCTCGGCGTACTTTGTACATAAAGTACTTCTCAAAAGCGATTTTGGCCAGGTGTACCCATTTACCCAAAGAGGTCCAGTTGGCGTTTCGCGGTGGATTTTGCGGCAGTGCGACGAATGCGGCACCTTTGTCTCCCATGTCTGCCAGGCAGATAGCATTCAGCGTTGGAATGGTGGAGGGCTCTTCGCCTTTAATGGCCGACAACATGTTATCGACAATGGCGGTTGTCATGGATTCAATCATAAAGCCAGTTTTCGGGACGCCAACAGGGACAGGGGTTGACTCCATCGGAGGCAATGCCACGCAAACGCCAGCAGCATAGATTTCAGGGTAGGCCACAGAACGTTGGAATTTATCAGTTAACACAAACCCTTTGTCGTTACATAGTTTAGGTACCGCCGCAATGGCTGGGCTACCTTTAAACGGTGGCAACATCATGGACATTTTAAAGGGTAGTTCGTGAGTAAATTCCACTTCCCCTTTGCGGTTCAATTCTTCAACATGCATCAGACCATCTTCAACACTGACGGTTTTAGCATTACAAATCCACTTAATGTCACGTTTGCGGCATTCATGTTCCATTAAGCCCTTGGAGTCACCAACCCCGCCAAGCCCCATGTGACCAATGTAAGGTTCACTGGTGACGAACAGCAGCGGTACTTTTTGTCGGATTTTGGCTGCGCGCAGAGCACTGTCTAACGAGAACAGGTACTCATAGGCCGGGCCAAAACAACTGGCCCCCTGAAAAGCACCGACGATTACCTGTCCAGGTTCTTGCTGTAATTTTTGGTAGGCATCAAAGGCTTTTTCAGCATGTTCAGCAGTACAGATTGATTGAGTAAAGTTATGCGGACCGCTGCCGGGAATGGCATCAAAGTTCAGTTTAGGACCCGTACATATCACCAGGTAATCGTAGGATTGCTGAGAACCATCGCCCAAGGTTAGCTGTTTATTCTCAGGATCAATTTCAGACACTCCGGCGGCTGAAAAGGCGATTTTGCGCTTGCCGAGATAAGTCTCCAAAGGCAGGCAAATATCCTTGGTTTTACGTTCACCCAGCGCAACCCATGGATTCGATGGTACAAATTGAAAATCTGGTCTTTCATTGATCACCATCACTTCACTATTGGCAGGGAGCCGCTGTTTAAGTTCAAACGCTGCCGATACGCCCCCGAGCCCGGCACCAATTACCACGACTTTGGTCATTATTATCCTCTCTTTTTTATTGCCCTGAGGGTATAGCGACAGGGCTGGATGACTTATCCATAAGAAAAATCTAATGGATTAGATACAGATTAGCGGATGGATGACGCTATGCAAGTCATTTTGTTAGTTTGTTGTACTAAAGTCGTAGGCTGAATGGGAGAAATGCGTCTTTGAATGCCAGCATCAGCGGGACTATTCGCTGGCACTGCATTGGAAAGGTGAATACTGGTAATTAGCAATGTGCTTGGTATCGAGTTGGGAGCAGATCAGTCGATATCTGCTTTTTCGCTGTTAATGATCGTTTCAATGCTGTGTGGATGCACCTTGACACATAGATGCTTGAACTTAAAGGCAATAGTTGGATTCGCTAGCCGTTCATCTGCCCCGGCAGGACTGCTGAATTTTATCGAAATTTGCGGATTCTTATTGAGTGACGTTTCTAGGTTCGGTACTGTCGCGAACAGTACCTGTTGTAATGCTTCGCAGGTTTCGGCGTGACAAGGCAACACCAGCTCTATGTGTTCCCAGCCTTGATTACGATCATTTGTCTCTTTGGGATAGGGCAGTTCCAGGTAGGGAATTTGATAATGACCTATCGACATTGGCTGTTGCAGACGGATGAGCAGGATAGGACGGCCATTAATCTGCTTATCTGATATCAAGGTGCCATGTTGGAGAAAATGGTCCCGCAATTCATCAGCCAAAGCTACTGAGTTGACCCGTAACGCGAGGTGATCACATTCATGCAAAACATTAAGCCCCAGTTGCTTGACGAAGCTCAGAATGTCACGGGAAAAGTCCGAATATGACGCCATTAGCGTCTTATAGTCGATGACCTTGTCCATTATGGCCAAATCTCGATCGGTGTTCCTGGCTCAACTAACTTCCAGATCTCATCCATGTCTTTGTTAGTAACCGCAATACAACCGTTGGTCCAGTTATACTGCTGCGCTTCTTCGGGCGTTAAATCGGTATGCGGATTCTGGCCATGGATCATGATCTGGCCTCCGGGATTTATGCCGAGTGCTTTGGCGCGGAACAGATCTTCATCGTTAGGATAAGAGATATGGATAGCGCGGTAGTAACTACTGTTCGGCTTTTTGTAATCGAGAATATAACGGCCCTCGGGGGTACGCTGATCGCCTTCTTTTAGCTTATGTCCCCGTGGCATATCACCCATGGCAATATGGTATTCGTGAAGGATTTTTCCATGACTCATCAACCGTAGTTGTGATAATGATTTTTTGACAACGACCAGATCGACCTGTGGTTGGGCTAACAACGAGAAACTACAGAAACTGAGTGCTGCAATTAACAGCAATTGAATGCGCTTTACCATGGATTAATTGTTATTTTTAACGGCTTCGAACTAATGTTCGCATCATAACCGAAAACTCGGTAACTATTGAAGCACTGGCTGAAGAATGTATGATCCGCTGGCGTGTGTTGGACGATAACCTAGGGAGTTTGTAGATGACTCAGGAACATCAGGATAGTACTTCTCCATTACGACTAAAGCTGCGTACTATCATTTTTGGCACAGATACCCCGGCTGGTAGGGCATTTGATATTGCACTGATTGTCTGCATTATCCTTAGCGTTGCGTTGGTGTTTTTGGATACTGTGCAGCCAGTTCATCGGCAATACGGACAAATCATTCTCGGATTTGAATGGTTTTTTACCATAGTGTTTACCATTGAATATGGTGTTCGACTCTACAGTTCCGCTAACCCTCTGAAATATGCCTACAGTTTTTATGGGCTGGTGGATCTGCTCAGTGTCTTACCCAGTTATTTAGCGTTGTTCGTGCCCGGCGCCAATTTAACGCTGGTTATCCGTGTATTGAGGCTATTCCGTATATTTCGAGTGCTGAAGCTGTTGCGTTATCTCAGCGAAGGCAACATGTTGTTGCGGGCAATGATGCAGTCTAGTCGCAAGGTATTCATTTTTTTCTTTTCTGTTAGCCTGATTATTATGGTACTCAGCGCCGTGATGTATGTTGTTGAGGGCCCTGCTAATGGCTTTAGCTCCATTCCTAAATCGGTGTACTGGACCATCGTGACAATAACCACTGTGGGTTATGGCGATATCACGCCAAAAACTCCACTTGGTCAGGCCATCGCCGCTTTTACCATGTTACTGGGTTACTCAATTATTGCGATTCCCACAGGCATTTTAACTGCCGAAATCGGCCAGGAAATAGGGCGGGTACGCGACTTACGCCGTTGTGCTAACTGCTTGAAAACTGGTCATGATCATTATGCTAATTATTGCAGCCATTGCGGAAGTGAACTGGAAGCTTCCACGGTCGTAAAAAAGGATTCTCGTGAGTAAAGCTGCTTCGATACCCACCACTCGGGCCAAGTTTGTTGAGGGGAACATCCTCAGGCATATCCTCGTAATGAGTTCCACTGCGGCTATTGGCGTGTCAGCGCTGTTCTTAGTGGATCTGCTGGATATGTTTTTCCTCAGTATGCTTGGCGAACAGGAGTTGGCTGCTGCCGTTGGCTACGCTGGGACAATTTCATTCTTTACCACGTCGATTGGTATCGGGCTCTCTATCGCCTTAGGAGCATTAGTCTCCAGAGCAATTGGTGCCCGCGAGATTGACAAAGCCAAGCGACTTCTGATTAATGCGGCGGCGGTGACATTGGTGATGTCGGCACTGACCGCGGCGATAGTCACCAGTTTTATCCCTGAATTACTCTCGTTGGTGGGAGCAAGCGGCCATACCGCAGAACTCGCCGCAAGTTATTTGTATATTTTGGTGCCGTCGTTACCCATCATCTGTTTAGCCATGGCATTTGGCGGCGCATTACGCGCGGTCGGCGATGCCAAACTCTCTATGTGGTCGACCCTGGCGGGCGGCGCTGTCAATGCGGCGCTAGATCCTCTGTTCATTTTTGTGTTGGGATTAAATATCGAAGGGGCGGCCTTGGCATCGGTACTGGCGCGCCTGACTGCGTTGGTTATTGCTGCCAGAGGCGTATTTGGCAAACACCAGTTATGGGGCGGATTTGAATGGCACGCATTGCGACAGGATTTACCTGTTATCTTCGCCATTGCCGGGCCGGCGATGTTGACCAATGTGGCGACGCCGATCGGTAACGCATTCGTAACCCGAGCGGTGGCAGATTTTGGCGACAGTTTTGTGGCGGGATGGGCCGTCATTGGCCGCTTGATCCCGGTGACTTTTGGTATGATCTTCGCGCTCAGCGGGGCAATCGGCCCCATTGTGGGACAAAATTTTGGTGCCGGTGCCTATGAGCGTTTGCGCGAAAGTCTGACGCGGGCGCTGCAGTTTTGCTGTAGTTATGTGGTAATCATGTCCCTGATATTGCTGCTGCTGAAAGATTGGATTGTTTCCCTGTTCGCTATGGAAGGCCAGGCTGCCGATCTTATCCGCTTTTTTTGCCAATACATGGCCGTATTTTTCTTGTTTAATGGCGCCTTATTTGTTGCGAATGCGTCGTTCAATAATCTCGGAAAAGCCAAATATTCGACCGTATTTAATATTGGCAAAGCGACACTTGGCACCATCCCTTTTGTTTGGTTGGGGGGGGGGCTGGGGCGGTGTATACGGTGTGTTGATTGGTCAGGCTGTTGGCGCCGTGCTGTTCGGCGTCTTGGGGGTAATAACCGCCTACAAATTAGTGGCGAAAGTGACTGCAGCAGGTAGAAAACAACCGGGGACCATTTTAGACGAAGCCGGATTAGCGCCTGTCGCGGCAACCCCAATGTCTTCATCGCGTGTGCCAATGGCATTATTGGCAGAAGAAGCTGAAGTTGCCGCTGAGGAGCGGCGAAATGAATGAGCAGATCGGTTAAGAGAACAGCTGATCTTCGAGCGTTCTGCCATTGAGCAACATACGATATTGTAGACGCTGCTGCTTAAGTAACTGCAGTAACTGAATGTCCAGTTCAGTCGCTTTTTCCGGTAAATATTGCAATACCAGAGTGTGTTTGCCGCTGAATTGGATGGCCTCTACTCCAGGTAAATGCTGCAAATGAGCCTGAAGCGCTGACATATCGCACGGGTGCATCTGTAATGTCAGGTAAGCTTGTTGATCTGGCGCGCTAAGATCCACAGCTTGGCTGAGTTTACCGTGGTCCAGATATAACACTTTGCCACAGAGTTTTTCCAGTTCTTCCAGATTATGGGAACTGATTAGGAAGGTGATATCAGGTGATAGATCCGCGACCAGTTCCCGAATATTCCGGGCGTTGACTGGGTCTAGTCCTGCGGTAGGCTCGTCTAACAACACCAGTTTAGGGTTACCGATAAGCGCTTGAGCAATGGCTGCACGTTTGCCCATGCCATGGCTTAAGGCTTTGGGCAGTGAATAAATGGCGTCACTTAACCCCACCAGCGCCAGAACGCGTAGCGCTTCTGCGTCGGCCGATTTACCAGAAAACCCATGTAACCGCGCATATAAAGCCAGTTGAGTTAATAAACTGAAATCTGGATCCAGTACTGCATCCTGAGGCAATGCTGCCACTTTACCTAATAAGGTGGAACTACCGGGTTGTTCACCAAAAACACTAATCTTGCCACTGGAGGGCTTAATAAACCCAAGTAACAGGCTCATAAGTGTGGTTTTCCCCGCGCCGTTGGGACCAACCAGTGCAATAGGACTACCCGTCTCTAAGGTCAGATCAACATTATCCAGTGCGAGTTTATTACCGTAACGTTTACTCAGACCACTACATCGCAACAGGTTCATAAATCGCTCCGCTTGATGATCAGTAAACCCAATGCCAGATATGCAACACATTGAATAACCGGTAATGGTGCACTGCTGCTGGCTGCCATTGGACTGGCGGTGACTAAACCATCAGTTTGCATGCCCGGAACTAAATACTGCAGAAACCCTAAGGCGGGCATAGCGTAATCCAGTAGCGGAAGAACAATCGCTGACACCGTAAAAAACAGCACTGCATAGATGGTCGCTTGGCGGTTCGAGGTTGCTACCAGCGACAATACTGACATCAAGGCGGTATATGGCAGCAAAATAATCAACAAGTTGACAGAAACCCAGAACGCATCGGTCATGGAGTGCGCTGCAAGCGTCGGGTCACGTAAAGACGCCAGCACAATGGTGGCAACGACTGTCAACAACACTAATAACAATTGGATGAGCATCATTCCGAGAAAACGTCCGAAGAACAATGCTTCACGGCTACAGTGCAGTGTTAGAAAGCGCAGTGTGCCCCGTTGACGATCTGCGGCAAATTGACCTGCCGCCAGTAAAATGCAGAACATCGGAAAGAGATAGAGCGATGCACTCCAATATACTGCCAGTTCCGGGACCGACCAGTTAAATAGCTGCGTTAAAATTTTGCTGTCAATTGAAGCGGCGAGATTGCGGATATTGGGATCGGTAATCCATTGTGCCGCGCTTTTTACTGGATAGGCCAGGATTAACAACCACAACAATGCAAACGTTAGCAGCGCCATCAGTCCGCGACGTTGTAACAGTAATCTTTGTAACTCAAACACTGCCAGCTGACGGGTATTATGCCATTGTCCTGGATGTGTATGTTGCGAGGTGCGCGCCATGAGAACCCTTAAAATTAGGTTGGAAGCGAGTTGGCTCAGCTGATAGCTTGTTGCAGCTGTGCAACCAGTTGTTCGAGTGACGCGACTTGTTGTTCCAGTTGCCGCACCCGGAGCTCAAGTGGATCACCACTTGCCGCACTGGTTACCGCTTGGGGTAAAGCTTCGACTGTATCACTGAACAGTTCAGTAAATCGTACTTCACGCTTACCAGCTTCCCGCGGCAGTTGCTGCAATAGCGACTTGTCGAGTAACGATTGCAGATTAGCTTCAACTTCTTCGATATCCCGAAATTCATACAAGCGCTGAGCGCGAGCTCTTAGCTCGCCTGCGGTTTGCGGCCCTCGCAGCAACAGCAGACATACAATGGCAAGCTGTGATGCGGGAAATTGCAGATCCGAAAATTCAGTATTACAAAAACGGTGGCGATATTTGCTGACTCTGCTGCCAAAACCACTTTCTTCGGTGATGAGTCGTTTTTGTTGCAAGCGCACCAATCCGTCCAATACCTCACTATCGGCGAGGTTCATCACCGGCTCTCTAGACGTTTTCTGGTTGCAGGCGAGTGTCAGTGCGTTCAGTGATAACGGGTACTGCTCTGGTGTGGTAATCTCTTTTTCCAATAAGCACCCAATAATACGCGCTTCAATACTATCCAACGTCATTCGCTATCCTTGATTAATTGGCTAAGTGAAGAAATTCAGACTGACCGAATACCGTCATCATCGATTGTTAGTTTGCCAGCCTTGAATAAACCACCGATCGATTTTTTAAAGGCCTTTTTGCTCATTCCCAGTTCAGCGTATATCACTTCGGGGGCAGTTTTATCACCAAATGGCAGATATCCGCCAGCGGCTTCGAGTTTGCGCAGGATTACCTGTGCTTGTTTGTCGAGCTCTTGACGATCACCTTTTTGTAGCGTCAGATCCAGCTTGTTATCGGCGCGTACCCGTTTAATAAAACCTTTCAGCTTTTGGCCAAACCGTAATTTACGAAAGACTTCATTTTGATATATCACCCCCCAGTGGCGGTTATTCACTATCGCCTTGTAACCCAAATCTGAGGTTCCGGCGATAATCAGATCAACTTCCTGACCTTCTTTATATCGTGCCGGAGCTTGATCAATAAACTTATCCACTTTTGCAGAAGCGACAATCCGCTCATCAGCATGATTAAGATGCACATATACCAGATAACTGTGGCCTTCTTCCGCCGGTTTTCGTTGCTCGCCAAAAGGCAGTAATAGATCTTTATCTAGTCCCCAATCAAGGAAGGCACCATAGCGTCCGGTCGCGACTGTTTTGAGGTACGCAAATTCTCCAACCTGCGCGAACGGGATTTGGGTGGTCGCAATCGGGGTGTCATCAGAGTCCAGGTAAAGAAATACTTCCAACTGGTCGTCGACTTGACAATCTTTAGGCACATATTTTCTCGGGAGCAGCACTTGGCCTAGCTCTCCTGCATTTAAATACACCCCAAAATCTACCTGCTTGATTACTTGTAGCGTGCAGCGCTTTCCTAACTCGGCCATGAATTTTGTCATCTAGTTGGCAATAAACGGCAGAATTATACCGTAAGCCAGTGCATTGTGCGCGGATGTATCACTGCGTTGGCGAATTCGTCAGCAGATAATCGTTGGTAACCCTCTGATGAACCGTCATATTTGGGTAATTGTTTGACGGTGAATAAACATGTAACATTATGAATTCAAATAGAAATTTTAATCTGATTTAGTTGAACCATCAGCAGTAAATTGTTACTGTGTTAAAAATCGAGCAAGAAACTGATATTCCTGCTTGCATTCTCATACGTAGCAGGGTTTAATTGCGCCGTTTTGCAGGTATGAACCATTCATGCATTTGCATAGCGTGGGTAGTTAGGTTTTATGGTTTATGAGTCATTAACCGTGACTTAGTGTTTCGACTAACACGGGGTTAAGAGGGTCTTTAGCTAATGCACAACCATTTACTTGCCGCATCTTTCCGGAAGGTGCCGGAGAACCTGTTTCCAATTAGCTTCAATTATGATGATTTGGGGCTGAAACACCTTACGCTTATCCGCATTAATTCTGGCCGTGAAGAGGCCAACAATCCCAACTGATTTCGTCGCTTAGTCTGCGACTGGATTTACCCGGCATTCCACGGCGGAAGTGGCTGGGAAAGCTTATTTGTCTCATTAAACCCGTTGTGCTGGATTAGGTTAGATGCAAGGGAAACAACAATATTTTGAAACACTGCATACCGCTTATGGTCAATATTTTGAGATCGATAAAGTGCTGTATGAACAGAAAACACCACAGTGGCATCTGAGTATTTTTGAAAACCGTCAGATGGGACGGGTGATGGCGCTTAATGGCGTGATTCAGACTACCGAACGCGATGAGTTTGTCTACCATGAGATGATGACCCATGTGCCAATACTGGCTCATGGCGATGCCAAAAAAGTGCTGATTATCGGTGGCGGTGATGGCGGGATGCTTCGGGAAGTAGTGAAGCATCACAGTCTGGAATCGATAACCATGGTCGAAATTGATGGCGATGTGGTGGAGATGTGCCGTCAATATTTACCGAAGCATTCTTCCGGGGCATTTGACGATCCGCGCGTGCAATTAATCATCGGTGATGGTTTGGCTTTTGTGCGGGATTGTCAGGAATTATTTGATGTGATTATTTCTGATTGCACTGATCCGGTGGGGCCGGGTGAAGTGTTGTTCAGTTCGGAATTTTATAAGAATTGTAAACGCTGTCTTGCGGATAAAGGCATATTTGTCGCGCAAAACGGCGTGCCGTTCATGCAGTTAGCGGAAGTACAAAATACTGTGCGCCGCATGAGCGCATATGTGAAAGACTGTTGGTTCTATCAAGCCGCTGTGCCTACTTATGTCGGCGGCAATATGGCATTTGCCTGGGCCACAGATGATCAGGAAGCCCGTCAGTTACCGCTGGCGGTATTGCAGGAGCGTTTTCAACGGGCCGCGATCAGCACTCGTTATTACACCCCAGCACTACATCAGGCAAGTTTCGCCTTGCCTGCGTATGTTGAACAGGCGGTGGCGTCAGCAATGACGGTTGCCCGATAACCCATTTTTGTAAGGCTGATAATAGAATGAGTGATTGGTCCATTGATGATGCTCGTAACGGTTATAACGTTGCGTACTGGAGCCAAGGTTTCTACGGTGTGAATGATCAGGGTGAAGTGACAGTTTCCCCTGATCCGGCAAGTGGCAACCGTATTAGTCTTAATGAACTGGCGAAAGACATGGTCAAGGCGGGTGTAAGCCTGCCAGTACTGGTTCGTTTCCCGCAAATTCTCTGCCATCGGGTGGATAACCTGTGTCAGGCGTTCAATCAGGCTATTGAGCGTTACGAATATAGTGCTGACTACCTGTTGGTCTATCCGATTAAGGTGAATCAGCAACAGGCGGTGGTGGAAGAGATCCTCGCCAGTCAGGTGAGCAAAACTGTACCGCAACTTGGTCTAGAAGCGGGTAGTAAACCTGAGTTGATGGCGGTACTGGCAATGGCACAGAAGGCCAGTTCTGTGATTATTTGTAATGGATATAAAGACAAAGAATATATCCGGCTGGCATTGATTGGTGAAAAACTTGGCCACAAAGTTTACATCGTGCTAGAAAAGATGTCCGAGCTGAAAATTGTGCTGCGGGAATCAAAAGAACTGGGCGTAAAGCCTCGTCTCGGGCTGCGTGCTCGTTTGGCATTTCAGGGCAAAGGCAAATGGCAGGCTAGTGGTGGCGAAAAATCTAAATTCGGCTTGTCCGCCGCACAGGTGCTGAAAGTTGTGGATGAGCTGCAACAAAATGAGATGCTCGATTCACTGCAGTTATTGCATTTCCATCTCGGTTCGCAGATCGCCAATATCCGTGATATTCGCCATGGTGTCGGTGAAGCCGCACGTTTTTACTGTGAATTAAGACAGTTAGGTTGTGGTATCAACTGCTTTGACGTCGGTGGCGGCCTGGCGGTGGATTATGACGGTACTCGTAGTCAGAGTAATAACTCCATGAACTACGGCTTAACCGAGTACGCAAACAATATTGTCAGTGCGCTTAACGATGTGTGCCAGGAATATGATCAGCCCGTACCGCGGATTATTTCTGAATCTGGTCGTTACTTAACTGCACACCATGCGGTGCTGATCTCCGACGTAATCGGTACAGAAGCTTACGTACCAGAAGAAATCGTTGAGCCAGAAGAAGATGCGCCGCAACTGTTGCTAAATATGTGGCAATCCTGGTGTGAGATCAGCGAACGTGGCGATTCCCGAGCCTTAATCGAAATTTTCCACGATACACAGTCGGATTTGGCAGAGGCACATTCATTGTTTGCCCTGGGACAGCTGAGCCTTGAGCAGCGTGCCTGGGCGGAACAAACCAATCTGCGTGTTTGCTATGAGTTACAGGGAATGATGAGTGCTAAAAATCGCTATCATCGCCCGATTATTGATGAACTCAACGAGAAATTGGCCGACAAGTTCTTCGTTAACTTTTCTCTTTTCCAGTCATTGCCCGATGCTTGGGGGATTGATCAGGTTTTCCCAGTCTTGCCGTTGAGTGGTTTAGACAAACAACCTGAACGTCGAGCCATTATGCTCGACATTACCTGTGACTCGGACGGGACAGTGGATCAGTATGTGGATGGACAGGGGATTGAAACTACGTTGCCTGTGCCTGCCTGGAGTGCTGAGAGTCCTTATCTGATCGGTTTCTTTTTGGTCGGCGCCTATCAGGAGATCCTGGGCGACCTGCATAATCTGTTTGGTGACACCAATTCTGCGGTGGTGCGAGTTGATGAAAATGGTTTGCCAAATATTGAAACCGTTTTAGCCGGTGATACAGTAGCGGACGTATTACGCTACGTGAATTTGGATGCGGTTTCCTTTATGCGTACTTACGAAGAACTGGTAAATACCCATATCGACGAAGATGAGCGTGCTTCTATTTTGGAAGAACTACAGTTGGGGATTAAAGGGTATACCTATCTGGAAGATTTCTCATAAGCAGGACGAATGACAGCAGGCCTGAGTGCCTGCATCAGGTTAGCAAAGATGTTTTTTGAAGGTTCAGAAAAAAAAATCGAAGTCATAGTGACGCCAGCTACGCCTTCGCTGCGATCACTGGGCCGGCCGTTCTGGGAAGGAATGGTTGCTAAGGCTCATGCGGAAATTCTGTCATCAGTCAGTAATGATTATTGTGATGCGTATCTGTTGAGCGAATCCAGCCTGTTTGTTTGGGATAATCGATTTCTGATGTTAACTTGCGGCACCACAACTCTAGTGAATGCCGCAACACATTTTATTGATGAGCTTGGTGAACAAGCGATTGCTTTTGCCAGTTATCAACGTAAGAACGAATATCTGTCTCATCTGCAAGCCACCAGTTTTACAGATGATCTGCAGCTATTGCGTAAAAAAATATCGGGTAAAGCGTTTCGAATTGGCCATCTTGATTCTCATCACCATTATATTTTTTACACCGACAAACCCTATGAAGCCGACACCTCAGATATCACCAATGAACTGCTGATGTATCATATTAGTGGTGATGCTGCAGATTACTTGCGTTCAGATAAACAAGATATTGCTGGTGTGCGGGCCACCTTGGCGTTAGCAGAGATGTTGCCTGGGTTCAGCTTTGACGATTTTCTGTTTGAACCGTTTGGCTACTCAGTTAACGGTATTCGTGGGCGTGAATATATCACTATTCATGTAACGCCTCAGGAAAACAGCTCTTATGTGAGTTTTGAGACTAATTTGGATATGTCACAGCAACCACTGGATATTTTCGCCCGCTTATTGGGAACGCTTGATCCCGGTAGTTGGGATGTCATCCATTTTAATGCACCTCATAGCAGTTGTGGTTTTCCGGCACATATCTGCCTCGGAAGTGCCAATATTCAGTTAGAACATGGTTATCAGTTGCACTTCAGCCATTATCAACAGCTATATCATGAAAAGCTGTTGCCAGAAGCCATCTAAGGAGAATTTGCGTGTCTGATTTAAGCGATATCCGTCGTGAATACACATTAGGTGGACTCCGCCGGGCTGATCTTGCTGCCGATCCGATGGTTCAGTTTGAATTGTGGATGCAGCAAGCCAAAGACGCCCAGTTAACGGATCCGACTGCGATGGTTGTTGCAACCGTTGATGAAAACGGTCAGCCGTTTCAACGAATTGTGCTATTGAAACGTTTTGATGAAAAAGGTTTTGTATTTTTTACCAACCTAGAAAGCCGTAAAGCTACGCAGATAGCGGGTAATGCCCACGTGAGTCTGTTATTTCCGTGGCATCCATTGGAGCGTCAGGTCGCAGTTACCGGCAAAGCAGAACCATTGTCAGCCGCTGAAGTATTAAAGTATTTCCTGACGCGTCCGAAAGAAAGCCAGATTGCTGCGTGGGTTTCTCAACAATCCAGTAAAATTTCCGCCAGGCAGGCACTGGAGTCAAAGTTTGCTGAGATGAAAGCTAAATTTTCACGTGGAGAGGTACCACTGCCAAAGTTTTGGGGTGGATACCGCGTAACACCTTCCAGCGTGGAGTTTTGGCAAGGTGGTGAACACAGATTGCATGACCGCTTTTTATACACAAGAAATGGGCTAGGTTGGGATATTGATCGACTTGCACCATAAGCAAAACTACCAGTAAGGTTGTTGCAAAATGGTTATAATGAAGCGGAAATAACATTTAGCGCAAATTCTTAGCAGCTGACAGTTTCATAATCGGCTAGCTATGGTTAATCTTAGCGCTGCTAATAATAATCATACATCTGAGTAGCAACAGCAGGTAGTTCAATGGTAACCGACAAAGAAGGCTATGCTCAGCTTATTCAATACCTGACAGAACATCTTGGACTGTTTGAAAACGCCGGTAGCGGTTTTGATGGCAGCACAGTGATGGAACTGTTTGAAGATTTACTTGCTGCGCAAATCATTGTGGTCTGTGGTCAAAATCCAGAGTTATCGTTCTCACAGCGTAATACCATCATTCGCGAAGTGGATGCCATTATGTATGATTTGGAAGAGATCCTTGCAGGTTGTGGGCTTCAGCAGGTAAATCGCGAACAAAGTTATTTCATTACAGAGTTTACCGGATTGGTTAAAAATCTGTTTGATCATGAGATTGCTCAATTAGTCCGTTAAGCATCCGGCTGGTGGTTATTCAGGTTGGATTGCTGGCAATTGAATAGTGATACAGCATCCTTTCGTTGGCGCACATGCGAGAGAGAGCGCGCCGTTCAGTTGGGTGTTAAGATAGTGATATACGGTCGCTAGCGTACCGTTGGTCGAATGCTGTTGCCACTGTTGCTGGATGGCCGCAACTTGTGATTGCGTCATCCCGTTGCCATTGTCTGTCAGACGGATAAGCACGTGACCATTGTTTTCTGTCAGCGCAATACGTAATTGTTTATCATGTTGCGAAGTGGGGAAAGCGTCGTTAGCTATGTTGCTGATTAGTCTATAAAAAATAATTAAATGTTGCCAACTCTTGCCTGCTGCCAGTAGGCGCAAATCTTTATCAACTTCAATAAGAACCTCCACAGTCGCCAGTTCTGGCGCCATAAAGATCAGTAAATCATCAAAAAATTCGTCTATCGCTAAGGCTTGAATTTCATTTCGTTGATAATTTACCAATGGCAAAAGATGCCGCAAGGCTTCTGCCTGTTGCAATGCCAATGGGATCGCTTCGTCTGAAGCGTGATGGTATAGCGCAGCAGAAAGTTGATCTAAACGTTTACTCAAGGTCGATATTAATAAAGTCAGTAAACGTGGCAGGGGTTGCTCGAGATGATGTAATCGCTCAATTTCTTGTTGTAACTGGTGCTCCTGCTGATTTGCCAGCTGTTTCTCTTTGGCAAAAGAGCGCTGTTGCATTTTTTGCTGTTGTATTTGTTGGAGCAAAGCGTCTAACTGCTGCTGTAGTTTATCGATTTCTCCTTGTAGCTGTACTTCGCTACGCTTGACGCCACTGAGATCAAAACCGATAGCGCCAATTCCATTAATTTCACCCAACTCATTTTTAAGCGGAAAACGGGTAACAAAAAATGGTCGGTTGCCGCCATGATGTATATGCAAAGGTTCTTCGGCGCTAAACGGTGCTCGTGATTGTAATACGCGTTGTTCGTGTTGTACTGTTAGCGGAAATTCTAATGCGGGAAATATCTGCTGATCGGTGTGGCCTAACAACTGTTCACGCTCACGCCCCAATAATTCACAATATTTATCATTTACCCAGATGTAGCCACCATTCAGGTCTTTCATATGAATAATATGCTGCGAGAATTTCTGCAGGGCACCAAGCTGTTCGGTAAGATTCAGTAACTTAATTTGTGCTGATTCTTGTACTTGCAACTGTTGTTCTAAGGCAAGGTTCTCGGCATAGAGGCCGGACATTTCGGTTTCTAATTGCCTGACTCTCTCCAGAAAACTACCGGCTAATTCACCAAATTCATCATGCCGTGTGTTTTGTAATAACTCCAGTTCCGCTAAGTTCTGCATTTTTAGGGTACTGGCCATTTTGGTGATGGGGGCAATGAAGATGCGTTTTTGTATCAGGGATAATAACAGCATTGCTAATAACTGAATGATAACCAGAAACAAACCGACTTTACCGGCTAACAGATAGGCGTTGTGATGTAGTTGTGATAACGGCGTGACCACGAGAATTTTCCAGAAAGTATCTGGCATCAAAAATACGGATACTAAGGCATCTTCGCCGAGTAATGGATCATGTTGGATCTCGACTAAATCCACTAATTCTGCCGCTTTAGGCCAGTGCTGAGGTCCATTCTGCACAATCGCTTGCATCAGCTTATTCGGATCATTGATCAGCGACGGCAATTTTCGTAGTTGTTGCTCAGTGAACAAAGGATGCTTTTGTGCTTGTACTATGATGGCATCGTCTGCAGTTTGTAATGCCGATTTAAATACAGTAAATGCTGGAATTTTAGCACTCAGGATTTGGATATCATTTACCTGTGACGGAGTGATTTGGAGGTGCTGCTGCAAACCCTGAGGCAGCGATAACAATTGGTTACGGTAATCTAACGCAATAATATAGCCACTGAGATCTCGCGAAAGGCCATGAAAGAGTTCGTTGATGCCGGCAAGACTGATATCTATGGTGGCTGCACCAATAAATCTGTGTTCTGCGCGGATGGGAACTGATGCAGTCACCATCGCAGTACCGGTCACCGGGTCTCTGTAGGCAGGGGACCAGAACGCCACATTGGCAGGATATAGGTGAGTAGGGCGATACCATTTTTCATTATGGTAGGGAGTTACCGCATTGCGGTTGTAATCTGTGGTTTGTATTAAGGTGTTATTGGTATCGCGAAACCAGAACAAACTTTTTGATGACAGCGTATTTTCATCTCGAGGTTCTGGCCAGATCCCGCCACCGGCCAATAGGTCGTTAGGGTGTTTTCTATCGAGTAATGCTGGAATGACTTTTTGTAATTCCTGCAGCTGTTGTGGTTGTTGCAAATACTGTCCGGCGACGCCTGCCATCGAAACCGCAATAGCTTCATATATTCCACTGATCTCTTGCAGACGGGATATTACTACCTGCCCGTAGGTTCGGTTTAATTCTTGTTGTTGCTGTAATAATTGATCTCTTTGGATAAGCCAAAATACGCCTATAGTGCTGGCAATAATGATGAAGGCGATAAACAACTGTACCCAAACAAATTTGGCAGACAAGCTGTTATGCCAGAGGTGTCTGGTATTCCCACTAGATTTGAAGGTAGGCAGCTGTGTCATGTAAAAATCCGTTTTAGCGGCAGCAACAATCGACATATTCATCATAGCGCTTGACCAATTGAATTGTCATTATTTGAACAAATTCAATTTGTTTGCACAGAAAAAAGCCCCTCACTAGGAGGGGCTAAAACAGGAAGAAGAATTACTCGGGTCGATTGAGTCGGGTTTCAATCAGAGTATCAATCACGGCTGGGTCAGCCAAGGTTGAAGCATCACCAAGGTTGGTAATTTCGTTTGCAGCAATTTTACGCAGGAATCGCCGCATAATTTTTCCTGAACGCGTTTTTGGCAAGCCTGTTGCCCACTGGATCAAATCTGGTGTGGCTAACGCGCCAATCTCTTTGCGTACCCATTGACGGAGTTCCTGACGTAGCGCCTCGGAAGGTTCGGTATCTTTGGTAAGCGTTACGTAGGCATAGATACCTTGACCTTTAATATCATGGGGATAACCAACTACCGCAGCCTCAGCCACTAAGTCATGAGCCACTAACGCACTTTCGATTTCAGCGGTTCCCAGTCTGTGACCTGAAACGTTGATCACATCGTCAACCCGGCCAGTAATCCAGTAATAACCATCCTCATCACGACGAGCGCCGTCGCCGGTAAAGTACATGCCGCGGAAAGTTTTAAAGTAAGTCAGAACAAAACGTTCGTGATCTCCATAGACGGTGCGCATCTGACCTGGCCATGAATCGAGTATCACTAGGTTTCCTTCGGTCGCCCCTTCCAGGATTGTGCCATTGTTATCTACCAATGCTGGTTGCACGCCGAAGAATGGACGAGTGGCTGAACCGGGTTTGGTATCTGTTGCACCAGGCAACGGCGTAATCAAAACACCGCCAGTTTCCGTCTGCCACCAGGTATCAACGATAGGGCAGTGCTCATGACCAATAACTTCATGATACCAGCGCCATGCTTCTGGATTGATAGGTTCACCCACCGAACCCATGATGCGCAAGGAATCGCCTTTATAACCATCAAACTGTTCTTTCCCTTCAGCCATTAACGCACGAATGAGGGTCGGCGCAGTGTAAAGAATATTAACTTTATGCCGATCAATAATTTCGCCGAGTCTGGCAGGAGACGGCCAGTTGGGGACGCCTTCATGGATAAGCACTGTGGCGCAGTTTGCCAGAGGACCGTAAACCATGTAGCTGTGGCCCGTAATCCAACCTACGTCAGCAGTACACCAATAGATTTCACCCGGTTTATAGTCAAACACGTATTCATGGGTCATCGAAGCGTACACCAGATAGCCACCCGTGGTGTGCAACACACCTTTCGGATTGCCCGTTGAACCTGAGGTGTACAGCAAGAATAACGGATCTTCTGCCCCCATCTCTTCGGGTTCGCAAAATTCAGATGCGGTTTCGGTCAGTGAATGCCACCAGACGTCACGTCCTTCGTGCCACGCAACATCTTTGCCTGTGCGCTTTAATACAATAACTTTTTCAACAGTCGTCACGTCAGGTTTTGCTAATGCTTCATCAATATTGCGCTTAAGCGGGATGGTGCGGCCCGCTCTGACACCTTCGTCGGCAGTAAGTATCACTTTGGAGCGGCCATCTTTAATTCGTGATGCAATGGAATCCGGTGAAAATCCGCCGAAAACTACCGAATGAACCGCACCAATTCGGGCACAGGCGAGCATCGCAATTGCCGCTTCGGGTACCATAGGCATGTACATGGTAACGACATCACCGCGGCGTACGCCTTGGCTACGTAACGCGTTAGCAAATTTACAGACTTCGACATGCAATTGTGCATAGGTCAGTGTTTTCTGCTGTTTGGCATCATCACCTTCCCAGATAATGGCAATGCGGTCGGCGTTCTGCTCCAGATGACGATCAACGCAGTTGACACAAGCATTCAGCGTGCCGTCATAGAACCAATTGATGGATAAATTGTGATCATCAAAAGAGGTTTGCTTAATTTGGGTGTAGGGCTTTATCCAGTCGATACGCTTTCCGTGTTCACGCCAAAATCCATCTGGATTAACGACGGATTCCTGATACATCTTTTTATACTGCTCATCATTGACCAGCGCACTGGAAGCAATTGCTGCGGGCACTTTATAAATGGCTTGTTGATTGCTCATGGATACTTCCCGTTGTTTTTGTGACTTGACGCAAAGTATGGGATGCAACCTTGTTACGCCTCTATTAGACATTGGTCTAGATAAATAAAAACGTTAAAAATCATCATGTTAATTATCTAATTAAAACGCGGTTAGTCTGTTACGTAACATTTTTAGATGTTGTCTTCATGACTTCTGAATGACGAGGCAAATATAAAAGTAAACAAGCAGTTGTAGCGATGTTGGTGTTTTTGAGGGACTGGGGTAGGCTAGTGCAGGCTGAATGTATCGAGGTCTGTAGTTAACGGCCGTAAGAGAACTACCATGAATCTGACAATGTTAGTGGCGGTTATCGCCATTTGTTACGTGTGCCTGCTGTGTGTGCTGGCGTGGGGGGCTGAACGCTGGTTTAGTAACCTCACTAAAAAATTACAAAACTGGATTTACGCTTTCAGTTTGGCAGTTTATTGCTCTTCATGGAGTTTTTTAGGCACAGTCGGTCAATCAGCTAAAGATTTTTGGTCTTTCTTACCGATTTTTCTGGGTCCCATATTGGTGTTTATTCTGGGGTTCGGCTTATTGCGTAAAATGGTGATGGTTTCAAAAGAACAAAATATCACCTCTGTGGCCGACTTTATCGCCGCGCGATATGGCAAATCTCAGCCACTCGCGGTTGTTGTCACCTTGATTGCCTTATTCGGCATCATGCCTTATATCGCTCTGCAACTAAAAGCCATGGTTTATGGCCTGAACCTGTTTCAACCCAAACAAGCGGAATTTGATGGTACCTGGTTGGCATTGCTGATCAGTTGCTGGCTAGCGTTATTCGCGATTTTGTTCGGTACTCGTAAGCTGGATGCGACAGAACATAATCCCGGCATGATGTTGGCGATCGCCTTTGAGTCGTTTGTAAAATTAACCGCATTTCTGATCATCGGTGGTGTAGTCGTCTTTGGCGTATTCGGCGGTTTTGGTCCGTTGTGGGAAAAAGCCAGCCTAGCGGGCGTGATCCAAGAGCCCAACATGAGGCTTGAGTATATTGTGCCGGAGTTGTTGGTCGGGATGGCGGCTTTTTTGTGTATGCCTCGGCAATTTCACGTAATGGTCGTTGAAGCTCACGGTGATAAGAGTCTGCGTCGTGCCCGCTGGGTATTTCCATTATATCTGTTGGTGTTTGGCCTATTTGTTGGCCCGATGGCGTTGGCGGGTAAGTTAATGCTGGGCGATTCGGTCGCGCCCGATACCTATGTGATCAATCTGCCTTTATCCATGGGAAGTGATTGGTTAGCCGTGATCGCCATGTTGGGCACAATGTCAGCTGCTACCGGTATGGTGATCGTGGCTGTCGTCACCATCAGTGTGATGATCTCTAATGAATGGTTGGTGCCAGTATTGTTGCGCACCGGGCAGATAAAACGGAGTAACTTCAGTAAGTTTTCCACCCAGCTATTGTACGTCAGGCGTATTGCCATCGTATTAATTGTCGCTTTCGGTTATACCGCATACTTAAGCTTCTCCGACAACGAATCTCTGTCACATATGGGAATGCTGGCTTTTGGCGCTTTTGCGCAATTGGCACCAGCATTAGTGGGGGGGCTTTACTGGAAGCGCGGTAATCGTTCTGGGGTGATGTTGGGCATGGCGGTTGGCTTCGGTGTTTGGGGCGTTCTGTTATTCCGAGATGCAGCTATTACCGGCGATTTATTTACTACCGGCTTACATGCATTTACTAACGTTTCTCCAGACGTAGTGGATATTCTTATCGCCTTAGCAGCTAATCTGGCCTGTTATGTCTTGGGTTCTATGTGGTTTCGCGCCGGGGTGGTTGAGCGTATCCAGGCCAGTGCATTTGTTACCCCCGGACTGATGCGGAGCAGTGGTAATCGACGTGCAGTGCAGATAAGTCAACAGGATCTGTTAATTCTGGCCAGTCGCTTTGTTAGTCCCACCCGTGCCTATGAAAGTTTTTCCCGGTTTTCTCCCGAGGCGGTGCGCAGCGATAGCTGGAATAAATCGGCATCGACCAACTTAATCAACCATACCGAACATCTGTTGGCAGGGGTGCTGGGGGCGTCTAGTGCTTCGGTGGTTATGGATTCAGTGCTGGAAGGTCGAGACTTGGCCTTGGATGAAGTGTTCAGCTTGGTGGACGATGCCTCATCACAGGTGCTGCTTAGCCAGGATATGTTGCGGGCCGCAATTGAGCATGCCAATGAAGGAATGAGTGTTGTTGATAAAGACCTCAATCTAGTGGCCTGGAACCATCGTTATGAGGATTTATATCGTTACCCGCAGGATTTCCTGCAGCCAGGAATGTCAATTGCGAAAGTGATCCGGTTTAATGCGGCGCGCGGTTATTGCGGCCCAGGCAATATTGATGAACATGTTGAACGACGTATGCAGCATATGCGCAATGGAACAGCGCATATGTCGGAACGTCAGCGCAAAGATGGCAAAGTGATCAAAATTCAAGGCAACCCGATGCCCGATGGCGGTTTCGTTATGACATTCACCGACATCACCCAATATCGACAACAGCAAAAAGCCTTACAGGAAGCCAACGAAAATCTTGAGGCGAGAGTCCGGGAACGTACTTACGAGCTGGCATTGCTGAATAGCCAGCTGCTGGAAGCAAAAGCACATGAAGAGATGGCCAATGCGTCAAAAAGCCGATTCTTAGCGGCGGTGGGCCATGACTTGATGCAGCCACTCAATGCTGCGCGGTTATTTACCGCATCGCTGAGCCAGCATCCGAAACTGGAGCAGGATGTGAGCATGACGTTGGAACACATCAATAGCTCTCTGAAAACAGCCGGGGAATTGCTCACCGATCTGCTGGATATCTCTCGTCTGGACTCAGGCAAGGTGGATGTTAATCGTAAGGATTTTGCGATATCCGAAATTTTGAATGGTTTGGCGGTAGAATTTGACGCCATGTCCAAAGATAGTCATATCCGGTTTGCGGCTGTAGCCAGTAATGTGACAGTTAATTCCGATCCAGCACTGCTGAGACGAATTATTCAAAATTTCCTGACCAATGCATTTCGATATGCGAAAGGTGGCAAAGTCTTGCTCGGTTGCCGCCACCGTGCGCAAAATCTGGAAATCCAAGTGCTCGACACCGGGTGTGGTATCGAGGCGAGCCAGTTAAGGGAAATTTTTCACGAATTTAAACGACTCAATAATCCACAGAGTAAGAGTGTTAACGGGCTAGGTTTAGGTTTAGCGATTGCTGATCGTATCAGTAAAGTGTTGCAGCATGAGATTAAAGTATTCTCCATTCAGGGCAAAGGATCGGTATTCTCTATTTTGGTGCCATTAGGTAATAGCCGCAGCATTCCTAAACCTCGCAGTATTACTAACGCCTTTCGCACTCTCACCGGGGTTAAGGTTCTCTGCATCGATAATGAAGAAAGTATTCTGGCCGGACTGGAAAGTTTGTTGACCCGTTGGCAATGTGAAGTCGTTTGTGCCAGTGATATCAGCGATGCGCGCATCAAGTTAGGACTGAAAGGGATGGCGCCTGATATCGTGCTGGCCGATTATCATCTGGATAATGACCGCAATGGTGTCGATGCTATGGATGAAATTCGGACGCTATATGGTGACAAGTTGCCGGGTATTCTGATCACTGCCAATACCAACAAAGCGCTGATTGAAGATGTGGAGCGCCGCGGTTATCACTATATGTCGAAGATGATCAAACCGGCAGCGCTAAGAGCATTGATCTCGGGACTGGTTAAACGTTCATAGAGATGGCATCTGCTGTGTTGCTCTGAGATGCTTGGCGATGGCGCCAAGGTTTATAAACTAAACCGTAACTAATGGTACAGATCATCCAGCACAGTAAAAGACTGGTGAGATCATGGGTCAGAAAGTGGGCTCCACGCAGCTCCTGGCAGATGGCAAAAAGGGTGCCCAGGATGATGGCAAAACTCAGGAATTTCATTTTCATTCTGGGCATATGCTGCACAGCAAAATAGTACAAAGCTACCCAAGCAAAAGCGCCACTACTATGACCGCCAGGGAAACATTGTCCTAAGTCCAGTGACGAAAACACGCTGTCCGGAAATGGGATCCAAGGTTTGCTTCCACCAAACTGCAGCACATCCCATGGACAGCTGACATTACTGTATTCTTTGCCAAAGCGTACCAACAGAATTGAAATGGCAACATTGGCGAACAACAGTATCAAGTCTTTGCGCCATGGTTTGATCGACGCTTTAAAAAAGCTGGCGATCAATGTCACTATCAGCGTTAACGACAAAAGCGTAACCACATGTCGTCCACCGTTATGCAAGATATGTTCTAAAAAGAAGTTATGTCTTAATGCCCAACCGGGTTGACTTCCTTCCTCACGAAACAGCCATTCCGCGATATATAAATCTGCTTTGGTGAGATGTAACACAATCAACACCAACAAACCGCAGGCTAAAGGCAGTAAAAGATGTCGGTATAACCAGCTATGAAAAGGCAGAGCATATGGAGGCATATTTTCAACAGATTGGAGTGATAAAGCGCTGACGATTATTAGTGTTATAGCTTAACAATTGCTTAAGACTAGGTTACAAAAGCGTCAGCGTTATAATTACGTCGAATACGCATGCCTCGCTACATTCACGCCGAGATTATTTAAGGTTGTTGAAATTATTCTCAATCAGTCATGTTTCCAAGTCGTGCCCAATGACATTGCACAATCGAGTAGTCTTGCGGAAACGGATTTATTTGCCGTGGGTATGAATGGTAAATATTTAAGTATCAAACAGTTAAAATTTATGCGGTATCCGGGTTAAAAAATTACCCTTGCATTTGAAGCACATTAATTAGGCGGTGACATCAGTTTTCATTAGATAGAAAGTGGTGGAACGATAAATAAACCATATTAACAATGGGTCAAGTAATGTCGGAGTTATTCAGTTATTAACCCCCGCTTTAGCTTAGGCAAACGTCGCTGGAGTAGCTGTATCCTTACTCAAGCCTTGTTGCAACCAATCGAGCAACAAACTCACTTTTGGCGAAAGATGACGATTTTGCGGATAGAGCCCCCAGACACCCTCAGGTTCGGCCCGATAATGTTCTAAAACAGTCACGAGCGTACCGTGTTGCAGATCAGCATGCACATAATAATCCGGCAATTGCACCAGTCCGAGGCCTTTACGGGCTGCATCACGCAACCCAATCCCGGAATTGCATTGTAATCGTCCATTTACCCGCCAGGTACGTTCTTGTCCCTGTTCTTTAAAGCGCCAATATGGATGATTTCCCACCAGACATTGATGTTGTTGCAGCTCGGATAAACTGTGCGGGACACCATACTGAGACAAATAGTTGGGACTTGCGCAGACATAATTACAGCGAGTGGCGAGTTTTCGTGCCATTAAGCTGGAGTCGGTCAAGTTTCCTAACCGAATCGCCAGATCAAAACCTCCCTCAATGAGATCTAAGGTCTTGTTGGTTAACTCTAAATCTAATTGTAATTTATGATATTTCAACAAAAAATCATTGAGTAGCGGTAACACAAATTGCTCGCCGTATGTGACCGGCGCGGTGAGCCGTAACAAGCCTTGCGGTTCCTGTTTTAAGCTTCCTAAGGTGCGTTCAGCTTTTTCAATGCCATCTTGCAATGCACGGCAATGGCGATAGTAAAGTGTTCCTTCTTCGCTCAGCGTCACTTTACGGGTGGTACGATAAAACAGTTTTGTTGCTAATCGCTTTTCGAGCGCGCTTACCTGACGACTGACCTGTGCCGTTGAAACATTTAGCCGGGTCGCTGCCTGAGTAAAACTCTGACTTTCTGCGACGGCGATGAATTCGCAGATACCTTCCCAATGATTCATTATTACGTATAAGTAAAAGTGATTTGTAGTTTGACTAGATTATCTTGTTATCTGAAATAAATAAAATCAAAAACCACTACGGAAATTTGGTGCAACAACAGAGGAGCAATGATGAGCGCACAATTTATCAAATCTAAAGCAGCAGTCGCGTGGGGGCCTGGCAAACCGTTAAAAATCGAAGAAGTGGACGTGATGTTGCCCAAAAAAGGTGAAGTGTTAGTGCGGATTGTCGCCACCGGTGTCTGCCATACCGATGCTTTTACGTTAAGTGGTGACGATCCAGAGGGGGTTTTCCCGGCGATTCTCGGCCACGAAGGTGGCGGTATTGTAGAAATGGTGGGGGAAGGGGTTACCAGTGTAGCTGTCGGAGATCATGTCATCCCGTTGTACACCGCCGAATGTGGTGAATGCAAGTTCTGTAAATCCGGTAAAACGAATTTGTGTCAGGCGGTAAGGGAAACACAGGGCAAAGGCTTGATGCCTGATGGTACGACTCGCTTTTATAAAGACGGAAAACCAATTTTCCATTATATGGGTTGTTCAACGTTTTCTGAATATACCGTGCTACCGGAAATTTCATTGGCCAAAGTGAATAAGACTGCGCCGCTGGAAGAGATCTGTTTGCTCGGTTGTGGTGTCACCACGGGCATGGGGGCGGTGATGAACACCGCAAAAGTGGAAGCAGGGGCAACTGTTGCCATTTTTGGCCTGGGTGGTATCGGTCTGTCAGCCATTATTGGCGCTACGATGGCGAAAGCCAGCCGGATCATTGGTATTGATATCAATGAAAGTAAATTTGAACTGGCGAAAAAGCTCGGGGCAACTGATTGCATTAACCCGAAAAACTACGACAAACCCATTCAGCAAGTGATTGTAGAACTGACCGATGGCGGTGTTGATTACTCTTTTGAATGTATTGGTAACGTTAACGTGATGCGTTCCGCTTTAGAGTGTTGTCATAAAGGTTGGGGGCAGTCAGTGATCATCGGTGTCGCCGGGGCTGGCCAGGAAATTTCGACCCGACCGTTTCAACTGGTTACTGGTCGTGTCTGGAAAGGCTCGGCATTTGGCGGCGTAAAAGGGCGTTCAGAACTGCCTGGTATAGTTGAAAGATATCTTGCTGGTGAGTTTAAGTTGGATGACTTTATCACTCATACCATGCCACTTGAGCAGATCAACGATGCATTTGACTTGATGCATGAGGGTAAGAGTATCCGCAGCGTCATCCACTACTGATATCGGAGGCATTATGCTGGAACATATCAGCAGTAATAAGTCGTTTTCAGGGTGGCACAAACAATATCGCCATCATTCGCGCGCGTTAAATTGTGACATGCGCTTTGCGATCTACTTACCACCTCAGGCGAATGAAAAGTCCGTTCCGGTATTGTATTGGCTCTCTGGACTCACCTGTACGGATGAGAACTTCATGCAGAAAGCAGGGGCGCAGCGTATTGCAGCGAGCTTGGGTATCGCAATTGTTTGTCCAGATACCAGTCCCAGAGGTGAAGCTGTCGCAGATGCTAAGGATGGCGCATATGATTTAGGACTTGGGGCGGGTTTTTATGTCAATGCTACACAATTGCCTTGGTCCAGTCATTATCGCATGTACGATTATGTGGTGTCGGAGTTACCGGAACTGATTGAACAACACTTCCCTGTAAGTGACAAACGGGCAATCGCCGGACACTCTATGGGGGGCCACGGTGCACTGACTATCGCCTTGAAAAATCCGCAACGTTACACCAGTGCCAGCGCATTTGCGCCGATTTGTCATCCGATTGCTTGCCCTTGGGGACAAAAAGCATTTACCGCTTATCTTGGTGACGATCGTGAACTGTGGAAGCAGTACGATACTGTCGAATTGCTTAAACAAAGCACAGCAGAATTGCCGTTAAAAGTTGATCAAGGCGAAAATGATAGCTTCTTAGCCGAGCAGTTATTGCCAGAAAGTTTGGTGATGGCAGCCCATAAGGCTGGAATTGTCCTCGATTATCAGAGCCATGCGGGGTACGACCATAGCTACTACTTTATTGCGACCTTTATAGAGTCACATCTGCAATTTCACGCACAATATCTTGCTAAGTAGCGAATATTAATTGCAAAAAGGCTCCCCAAGGGAGCCTTTTTTACTGAAATGGATTACTAATTTAACTCAACTTTTTCCATATCTAGCTGCTGCAGCGCAATAACGGCTTGGGTGCGATTACGTACCCCAAGCTTACGGAAAATTGCCGTGGCATGTGCTTTGATAGTCGCTTCTGACACCCCCAGATCGTAGGCAATCTGTTTATTCAACAGACCTTCAGCAAACATCTGTAGCACGCGGTATTGCTGCGGCGTCAATTCAGACAACTTGCCGGCCATTTTTTCTGTATCGTTGTCGTCGTTGATTTCTATCAGCTCGATACCAGCAGGTAGCCAGATATCTCCCATCATTACATCAGTAATGGCGGCCGTGAATGTTTCCATAGAGGCTGACTTGGGAATAAATCCGGCACTTCCATAATGCAATGCCCGACTAATCGTCGCGTTATCTTCGTGCGCAGAAATAATAATGACGGGGAGTTCAGGGTAGTGAGATCGTAAATGAATCAGTGTGGAATAGCCGTGTGAACCTGGCATCTGCAAATCCAGCAATACCAGATCGTAATTGGGCTGTTCGGCATCTAATAGTTGTTGTAATGCATCGGCACTGTCGGCTTCAAACCATTGAGTATTGCTGAATCCTGGAGTCAGTGCTTGTCTTAATGCGTTACGAAATAACGGATGATCGTCGGCAATGATGATGTTCAGATTTTCTGGCTTCATGGCAGTTATTCTTTAGTGTGCGCACATGTAAGTGCAACCACTGTAACAGAAAACGAAAAGTATTTCCTATTGCTTTATCAAGCAGTAAGAGTCTGTAACAACAACTTAGACTTTAGTTGAGTTTGTTCTTTAAAGAAAGGTTTTTATGAATTGAGCACACTGTTTGAGGATGACTGAAATATCGCGATAACGGTTACTGAAGAAAAATACCTTTGAAACCGGGTTCAGTAATCGACAACCGCATCATCATGGCTATGCAATTAATCGATGCGATTGATAAACAGATGAATTAACCTGAGTGGCAGCATTATTTCGAAATTGAAAAATAAAGATAAAAGCCTGACATTAACGCCAGGCTCTTGGTGAAACGCGGTATTCTTTTATTTCTGCAACTTTAAACGCCGGGTTCTGGCTGCATCGGCTAACGCCATTATCAAGTGCTCCGAATCTTCCCAGTTGAGACAAGCATCGGTGATACTTTTGCCATAAACTAATGCCTGGCCAGGTATTACCTGTTGACTGCCTTCTTCAATAAAGCTTTCGATCATCACGCCTGCAATGGCCGTTGAACCTGAACACAACTGCTGCATGATATTATCAGCCACTTCAAGTTGTTTACGGTACTGCTTTTGGCTGTTGCCATGACTGAAATCGATAATAATACCTGAGTGGATCCCCACTTCTTCAAGCTTAGCTTTGGCTTCGTTAACGTACTCTTCAGTATAATTGGGCGACTTGCCACCCCGTAAAATGAGATGGCCATATGGATTACCGTGGGTACGGTATACCGACATATAACCATCTTTATCGGGTGAGTAAAATATATGTGGAACTCTTGATGCACGTACTGCATCTACCGCTATTTTAACATTACCATCGGTGCCGTTTTTAAAACCCACAGGACAGGAGAGGGCTGATGCCATCTCACGATGGATTTGACTCTCGGTGGTTCTGGCACCAATGGCACCCCAGGTAATAAGATCGGCAATATATTGCCCGTTCACCATATCAAGAAACTCGGTAGCGATAGGTAGTTTCAATTCAGTGATACGCTGCAGTATCTGTCGGGCCATGCGTAGCCCTTTATTAGGACTAAAACTGCCATCCAGGTCTGGGTCGGAGATAAGCCCTTTCCAGCCTACAATTGTTCTGGGTTTTTCAAAATATACTCGCATCAGGATACAAAGATCCTCTTTGAGTTCGTGATGTAATTTCGCTAAACGCTGAGCATAATCCAAGGCGGCATCGGTATCATGGATTGAACAAGGTCCAATAATTACCAATAACCGAGGGTCATTACCTTCAATGATGGCGGCAACTTCATTGCGTTGTTGTAAAAGGTAATCCGCGGCTTCCTGAGTGAGAGGGTACTCAGAGGCGAGTTGCGAAGGTGAAATCACCTTACATAATAAGGATGAGCGTAATTCGTCTGTTTTAATTGTCATAGGTACTACCACAGAACTAAACGTGATTATGGATCTTATTATTGGACGTTAACGACTTGTAAGTCGTTAACGTCTATTTTTTGCATAATGACAGATAAATTCAAAGTTGTAACTAAATAACAGTTATAAAAGATGGCTAGTTTTTAACAATATCCCGATCATTTTGGCCAAATTTATGATAAATCCTTAAAACATATGGCGTTCTAATCCTATCGTATCGAGGATCTTTGTCGCAATTTCTTCAACGGACTGGTGGGTGGTATCAATGTAAGGAATTTTCTCTTTACGAAACAACATTTCGACTTCCTTGACTTCTACACGACATTGTCTCAACGAAGCATAACGGCTGTTTTCTAGTCGACTTTCACGGATTTCATGTAAGCGAGCGGGATCTATGGTTAATCCAAATAGCTTATGTTTATTTCTTTTTAGCACTTCTGGTAACTTAAGATTATCCATATCCTCTTGAATAAAAGGATAATTTGCTGCTTTAACCCCAAACTGCATAGAGAGATATAAGCTAGAGGGTGTTTTCCCACAGCGTGACACTCCCACCAGAATAATATCGGCCTCATCCATATGTTTCAGCGTTTGGCCGTCATCGTTCTCCATAGCGAAATTAATTGCCTCAATACGGGCATCATAACTTGCATTTAACATACTATGAGTTCGGTGCATGCTTGGCATGGCCTGCACTCCTAGCTGACTTTCCAGTGGCGCCACAAAGGTATTCAAAAAATCATAATCCAGCCCCTCGCTGGAATAAATGATGTCGCGGATCTCCGATTTAACAATTGAATGGAAGACTAAAGGACGCTGTCCTGTTGTAATAAAACTATCATTAATAAGTTTTTTTACAGCCTCAGCTTTGACAATTGTTTCCACAAATGGAATCGTAACTGAATCAAATTTAAGGGGAAATTGGGAAAGCACCGCATGTCCAAACACCTCTGCCGTGATGGCAGTACCATCCGAAATATAATACACTTTTGGTGCCATACCTACCTCATGTAGTAATTAAATTACAAACAAAATTATACATTTACGCTCTTTTCTCTGAAGTGTAAAATGCTTGGGCCCCATTTTGAAGGGCCACTTAAATAAACTTGCGGAGATAGAACTGTGCAGCAATATGTACTCTGGTATCAGGAATTAGGCATGGAGGATGTCAGCAAGGTTGGCGGTAAAAACGCTTCCCTTGGTGAAATGATAAGTAACCTGGCCAACGCCGGTGTTCAGGTACCCGGCGGCTTTGCGACCACCTCTTACGCTTTCAATCAATTTCTCGAGCAAAGCGGAGTCAACCAAAAGATATATGACATTCTGGACACATTGGACGTTGATGATGTCAATGCATTGGCAAAAGTTGGTGCACAAATAAGACAATGGGTCATAGAAACACCTTTCCAACCTGAGTTGGAACAGGCTATCCGGGATGCCTATGACAAATTGGCCGCTGAAACAACTGAAGCGTCTTTTGCCGTTCGTTCATCAGCTACTGCAGAAGACATGCCCGACGCATCTTTTGCTGGTCAGCAGGAAACCTTCCTGAACGTTAAAGGTTTTGATGCTGTACTGGTAGCAATTAAACACGTTTATGCTTCTTTATTTAACGATCGTGCAATTTCTTACCGTGTGCATCAGGGCTATGACCATCGCGGTGTTGCTCTGTCAGCTGGCGTACAGCGCATGGTGCGTTCTGACAAAGCAGCTTCAGGTGTAATGTTTACCATCGATACCGAATCCGGTAACGATGATGTGGTATTTGTGACCTCCGCATTTGGTCTGGGTGAAATGGTAGTACAGGGCGCGGTTAACCCTGATGAGTTTTATGTTCACAAGCCAACTTTGAAGGCCGGTCATCAGGCGGTGGTTCGCCGTAATATTGGTAGCAAACTGATCCAGATGGTTTACTCCGATGACCAGTCTCATGGTAAGCAGGTGAAAATCGAAGATGTTGCGCCAGAAAAACGCCGTCAGTTCTCTATCACCGATGAAGAAGTGATGGAGTTAGCTAAACAAGCACTGATTATCGGCGATCACTATGGCCGTCCAATGGACATCGAATGGGCGAAAGATGGTAACGATGGCAAGCTATATATTGTGCAAGCTCGCCCCGAAACTGTTCGTTCTCGTGAAGATGTGCAGACCATTGAGCGCTACCACCTGAAGACTCGTGGTGAAGTGATCTGTGAAGGTCGCGCTATCGGTCACAAGGTCGGTGCCGGTGTCGCTAAAGTGCTGCATTCACTGGACGAGATGGATAAAATCCAGCCTGGCGATGTTTTGGTAACCGACATGACTGACCCAGATTGGGAACCAATCATGAAACGCGCCAGTGCGATTGTGACTAACCGTGGTGGCCGTACTTGTCACGCAGCAATTATCGCTCGTGAACTTGGCGTGCCTGCTGTTGTTGGTTGTGGTGATGTAACTGACAGAATCAAAAATGGTGAAGAAGTCACTGTCTCCTGTGCTGAAGGTGATACCGGTTACATCTACAAAGGCAAACTGGAATTTGACATGGTTTCTAGTCGTGTAGATGCCATGCCTGAACTGCCAATGAAGATTATGATGAACGTAGGTAACCCCGACCGTGCATTTGATTTTGCGCGCTTGCCTAACGCAGGTGTTGGCTTGGCACGTTTGGAATTTATCATCAACCGTATGATTGGTATCCATCCAAAAGCATTGTTGGAATTCGATCAGCAAGATGCTGCACTGAAAGCCGAAATCGAAGAGATGATTGCCGGTTATGGTTCTCCGGTTGAATATTATGTGGCCCGTCTGACTGAAGGTATCGCTTCTATTGCTGCAGCGTTCTATCCGAAGAAAGTGATTGTGCGTATGTCTGACTTCAAGTCTAACGAATATGCCAACTTGATCGGTGGTGACCTTTATGAACCTGACGAAGAAAACCCAATGTTAGGTTTCCGTGGTGCTAGCCGTTACGTGTCAGAATCTTTCCGCGATTGTTTTGCACTGGAATGTGACGCCATCAAGCGTGTTCGTAACGATATGGGATTGAAAAACGTAGAAGTGATGATCCCATTTGTTCGTACACTGGATGAAGGCCGCAAGGTTGTTGAACTGTTGAAAGAACAAGGTTTGGAACGTGGTAAAGATGGTTTGCGCGTTATTATGATGTGTGAAGTACCATCAAATGCGATTCTGGCTGACCAATTCCTGGAAATTTTTGACGGTTTCTCAATTGGTTCTAATGACTTGACTCAGTTGACTCTGGGTCTGGATCGTGACTCCGGCATCATCAGTCATCTGTTTGATGAACGTAACGAAGCTGTGAAAGCCTTACTGGCACTGGCAATAAAAGCCGCGAAGAAGAAAGGTGCTTATGTTGGTATTTGTGGTCAGGGTCCTTCAGACCATGCCGATTTTGCTGCTTGGCTGGTAGAGCAGGGTATTGATACCGTATCTCTGAACCCCGATACAGTAATCGATACTTGGTTATATCTGGCTGAAGCTCAAAGTTAACCGCTTCACAAATCTATAACAGCCTAGAAGAAGCCGCTTTTTAGCGGCTTCTTTTTGTTTATAATGGCTCGAAAACACATAAAAAAGTGAGAGAAGGAATGTTACCCCTGTTATCCCACCAGCAAGCACTGGAACCTGTTTATCTGGATTATCTGGCAGCACTGGAACAAGCCGGTTTTACCGGTGATATTGATAAACGATACAGTGCACGACTGGCGCAGGCGACAGACAACTCTGTATACCAGTTTTTGCCGCAAGCTGTGATATATCCACGGCACACAGTAGATGTGCAATTGGCGTTAAAAGTTGCATCAAAACCGGAATTTCAACAGGTGGTATTCAGTGCTCGTGGGGGCGGAACCGGGACCAACGGCCAGGCGCTCACTCATGGCATTGTGATGGATCTGTCTCGTTATATGAACCGCATTCTGGAAGTGAATGCTGAAGAAGGCTGGGTACGTGTCGAGGCGGGTGTCATAAAAGATGCACTCAATGATGCATTACGACCACATGGGTTGTTTTTTAGTCCGGATCTATCTACGTCCAATCGTGCAACCTTAGGCGGAATGATCAGCACTGACGCTTCAGGGGCAGGTTCATTAGTGTACGGAAAGACCTCAGACCATGTGCTCTCTCTCAAAAGCGTGTTGATTGACGGTAGTTTGTTGGAAACTGATCCGCTAAATGCCGAAGACATTCCTGAAGTTACTGATACGGCTTCATTAGGTGAAAAAGTCATTGCCGAAGTCGCTCATCGTTGCCGTGCAAAGCGCTCATTGATTGAAGCGCGTTTTCCCAAGTTGAATCGCTTCCTGACTGGCTATGATCTGAAAAATGTCTGGAATGAAGATCTTACACAATTCAATCTGTCTCGTATTCTTACTGGTGCCGAAGGCACTTTAGCGGTCGTCACCGAAGCTAAGCTTGACGTAACCCCGTTGCCGTCCAGTCGGTTACTGGTAAATGTAAAGTACGATAGTTTTCAATCAGCTTTGCGGCATGCCCCTGATCTGGTGAAGGCAAACGCAACAGTTGTAGAAACAGTCGATTCCAAAGTATTAAATCTGGCTCGCGAAGACATTATCTGGCACTCAGTTTCATCTCTCATTCAGGACGTTCCTGGAAAGGTGATTGACGGTCTGAATATGGTGGAGTTCGCTGGTGATGAAGCTAGCGTTCAGCAGCGGGCAGATGCCCTGACTCAAATCCTTGAACAACAAATTGCATCTGGTGAAAAAGGGGTCTTAGGGTTCCAGTTAACCAAAGATCTGCCGTCAATTAATAAGGTTTACGCGATGCGTAAAAAGGCTGTCGGCTTGTTAGGTGCGACTAAAGGTCGCCGTAAGCCAATCGCCTTTGCTGAAGATACGGCGGTCCCTCCGGAAAAGCTCGCGGATTACATTATGGAATTCCGTGCATTGCTAGACAGTCACCATCTGCAATATGGCATGTTTGGCCATGTTGATGCCGGTGTGCTGCATGTGCGGCCAGCGTTAGATATGTGCGATCCACATGATGAGCAACTGCTGCGACAAGTTTCTGATGAAGTCGCTGCACTGACGCGCAAGTATGGCGGCTTGATGTGGGGCGAACACGGTAAGGGGGTGCGCGGTGAATATGGGCCAGCGGTATTTGGTGACGAATTGTATGGTGAGTTGCAGGATATTAAGGGACTCTTTGATCCGCATAATCGCCTTAATCCAGGCAAATTAGTGGCTCCCAAAGATAGTGGCCCTATGCTGTATAACGTTGATAGTACTAAGCGCGGGAGTTTTGATCGGCAGATCCCGGTTAACGTACGTGACGCTTTTCCCGATGTGATGGATTGCAATGGTAACGGCTTGTGCTTCAACTACAGTCGTTTTTCACCTATGTGTCCTTCATTCAAAGTTACAGGTGACCGTATTCATTCACCAAAGGGCCGCTCAAGTTTGATGCGGGAGTGGTTACGATTGCTGGAAGCGGAAGGTGTTGATATTCCTGCGCTGGTCAAGGCTAAACCGCAGAGTGTGCTACAACGGTTGCAAAACACCTTGTCAAAAGATCGCGAATATGATTATTCCCACGAAGTTATGGAATCAATGAAAGGCTGCTTGGCATGTAAAGCTTGTTCCGGCCAGTGCCCCGTGAAAGTGGATGTCCCCAAGTTCCGTGCGCAGTTTTTTAGTATTTATTACCAGCGCTATATGCGCCCAGCAAAAGATTATTTAGTGGGCAGCATAGAAGACTCTGTGCAATTAATGGCGAAGGTACCTAAATTATCGAACTTCGCAGCGCAGAATCCGCTTAGCAAGTGGGTGATAAAAAAGGCGTTGGGTTATGTGGATGCGCCTGCATTATCGGTCCCTACGCTGAAAGAGCTGCTGGACGGGCATTCTTGCCGGGGTTATGACCTTAATGCGTTGTCGGCTATTCCTCATGAGCAAAGACAAAACTATGTGTTAGTTGTGCAGGATCCTTTTACGACATTCTATGATGCTGAATTGGTCTACCACTTTATTCGGTTAGTTGAACAATTGGGATTCAAGCCAGTGTTGTTGCCATTTAAACCGAACGGCAAGCCAGCTCACATAAAAGGTTTCTTAGACAAATTTGCGAAAACAGCACAGTCTGCTGCGGATTTTCTTAATCAGTTAGCGTCGTTGGGCATTCCAATGGTGGGAGTTGATCCAGCATTGGTGTTGGTTTACCGCGACGAATATAAAGTAGAATTGGGTAAAAATCGCGGAGACTTCCAGGTGTTGCTGTCTAATGAATGGCTGCTGCAACAGCTGGAAAAATTGCCAAAATTGCCTGAAACTAGCAAAAGCTATACGTGGTTCAGCCACTGTACTGAATCCAGTGCGAAACCCGCGACCCCGAAGGATTGGCAGACATTATTCGCCAGATTTGGTGCCAAGATGGATAGTATCAATCTTGGGTGCTGTGGTATGGCGGGTACTTACGGCCATGAAATCGAAAACCTGGAACGTTCAAAGGCCTTGTATGAAATGTCATGGGAAGAGGCGATTAACAGTATTCCGCATGAACAGATCTTGATTTCTGGCTACTCATGTCGCAGTCAGGTGAAGCGTTTGTCCGGATTCCGCGCTAAACATCCGGTAGAAGCGTTACTGGAACTGCTTATTCAACAGAAAGCACAGTAATATCAAAACATTAAAGCCGGACTGATGAAGCATTTGCTTTCTCCGTCCGGTTTTTTATTGGAATATCATCAAAATTTTTCTTTTGTATATAAAACAAAGTGCTTTGCTGTTCATGACATCGAATTAATCTGTACCCCTAGTGAAATATGTCGCGGATGGTAGTATTAATAAAGTACCGACCCCGAAGTACAGGAGGTGTTGTTTGAACCGCAATGAAAGTTTGGCCTATCTGGTATCGCACCTTAACCTTGACTTGCAGAACGAACTGGATAGCCGCCTGAAGTATTATCAGATTGATATCAAGCTCTGGCCTGTGTTGTTTGCGCTGTGGCAGGAAGAAGGGATCAGTCAGACAGAGTTGTCACGGCGATGCGATGTGGCAAACTACACTATGACACGATTACTTGACCAACTGCAGGGGCTTGGCTTGATTGTTCGTCATCAGGAGGAGGATAACCGTCGCACCTTTCTGATCTATCTGACCGATCAGGCTAAGGCGATGGAACAGGATTTAATCCGTGAAGCTGAGCGGGTTAATGAGCGTTTTTTGGAAAAGCTGGACGAGCAGGAAAGAGCGATGTTGATGGCATTGCTTAACAAAATCAATCACCGGGAATGACACTTATCATCCCGGTCTGTTCCGAGCTGTGTTGACACTTAGATATAAGCTAATAACAAACAAGATAGTCCCGCTAGTAACAACAACTGATAACCGTAGAGATACTTGTTCGCTTCAGAGTGTTTAAGGCTGGCAATCAGCTGCTCTTGCCGATAGATACGACATAATGTTTGATTGCAGGTCGGATCAGAAATCAACTGACAACGGCAACACTCACCATTACTGAGTTGAAATCGGTGTTCGCTTTGGGGCGAAAAACTGAACTTTCGTGATACCACCTGGCCATCTACACATAACTGCTCCAATCCAGTCCAGTCGCTGGCTTGTAGCTCGACCAAATGTTGGTTCACATCGTAGCTGAAACGTACCATCCTCATAGCTCCGTCAGGGGGACGATAGTGTTAAGTGAAGCAGACGACAAACAGCTTTGCCATTAACAGCAAATGAACTTTATATTGCATGGTGTTATCTGGTTGGAACGGATAGGAAAATTTTCTGGTCAAACCAGCATCCGGCACCGTGCGTGGAACGTGTGCCGGGATCTAAGAAAGTGACATTAACCTGCAGCGTGATTGATGATATTGCGCGCCATTTCATCCGCTATTTCAGCTGTCGGGCGGTTTTGTTCGTCCGCCTTTTGAAAAATCGTCAATAAAGTATCGTAAATCTGTTCGACTTTAGCGGTGGCCTGCTTAACATCATAATTGTGTTCAAATGAAACGTTAATTATTCCGCCGGCATTGATCACATAGTCCGGAGCGTAAAGAATGCCCTGTTGCTTAAGTTGCTCGCCGTGCCGCGGTTCTGCCAACTGATTATTGGCACATCCAGCGACTATTTTGGCCTTCAGTAATCGCAACGTAGCGTCATTGATGGTGGCACCTAAGGCGCAGGGGGCATAAATATCCACATCTTGACCATAGATTTCTTGCGGAACAACGCTGATAGCATTGAACTCTTGAGCCACTTTCTCCAAAGCTTGTTGGTGAATATCAGTAATGATAAGTTCTGCGCCTTCCTGATAAAGATGTCGGCACAGATGATATCCAACATGACCTATCCCTTGAACCGCCACCTTTAGCCCTTTAACATTGTCGCGTTTGAACTGATGCTTAACTGCGGCTTTAATGCCAAGAAATGTCCCCAATGCCGTAAAGGGAGATGGGTCTCCGCTTTTCCCCTCCAATCCAGCGACATAAGGCGTTTCTTCGCTGGCAATTTTAATATCGGCTGGTGATGTACCCACATCTTCTGCAGAGTAGTAACTGCCGCCAAGCTTGTTAACAAACTTTCCGAACGCACGAAACAACGCTTCTCGGTTATCCGTACGACTGGGATCCGCAATAATAACGGCTTTGCCCCCCCCCATAGCTAATCCGGCGAGCGCATTTTTATAAGTCATGCCTTTCGAAAGCCTTAATACGTCGGTAAGGGCTTCGTCATCAGAGTGATAGTTCCACATACGACAGCCACCGAAGGCTGCGCCAAGGTGGGTGTTGTGTACGGCGATAATGGCCGTTAGACCACTAGCTTCATCATGACAGAACACCACCTGTTCATGTCCGTCATAAGCGGGATGATTAAATACAGCCAAGGTGCTTCTCCAAAGTGATATTTGAATATATGCCCCATCGTTGCAGGGCTTTTGTTGTGATATTGCATTCAGAACGATAGCATCCACTACTTAAGCCAACAAAGTAGGCGAGCAGAACACTATATCAGTGACTGGAAATATACCTTTCCAAGTTGGTACTTAAAATGGACTGTCACCTTATGGCATGATCCGTTCTTTGAACTGCAACAGAAAAAGTTAAGGAAGAAGTATGACTGAGCCATCCGCCACACCAGATGCTGCTGCCCAAGAAGCTATGCGCACGCAGTGGGTCCGCGAGCAGTTTCAGAAAGCTAATCGCTTTTTAGCGGAAAAAGGTATTGTCCCGTCTAAAGTGATTGCGGAAGAATGCCGCTATTTAGCGCCATTGGTGGCCTTGTGGAAACTGGAATCAAGCATCCCCAGTAAAAAAACATACTGGGTGATAGGCGGCGATTTACCGGCTGACTTCATTGAAGTTACTGCGGCAAAGGATGCCAGAGAAGCAATGCGGCATTTCTCATTCAGGTGGCAGATGCAAGCTGAAGGTCTGCTACAGAGCTCTACTGTAGATGCGACGCAGGAAAAATTTGCACAACTATTAATCTCCCGCGCTGAAAGTTTGTATCAATTACAAAATGACGATAGTTTCTGGCAACAAAACTGATTAGCCAAATAAAACACCCGCAATTGCGGGTGTTTTCACTTTATTGAACTGATATTATGCCGCGTGTTCGTCTTCGTCACTCTGTTCATCATTTTCGACCGGCCAGCCACCAAGGGCTTTCCAGCGATTTACGATATTACAAAATAATTCAGCAGTACGTTCAGTATCATACAATGCTGAATGTGCTTCTTTATTGTCAAAAGCTATTCCTGCAAGAGAACATGCTTTAGCCAATACCGTATGGCCTAACGCCAATCCAGCAAGAGTTGCGGTATCGAATGTTGCAAACGGATGGAAGGGGGAACGTTTGATTCCGGTGCGTTCGATGGCTTTGCTGACAAAGCCATGATCAAATGCTGCATTATGACCGACTAAGATTGCACGATGGCAACCGGTGTCTTTCAACCCTTTACGGATTGCCTTAAAAATTTCTTTAAAAGCTTCGGCTTCATCGACAGCGCCGCGGAGCGGGTTGTATGGGTCAATACCGTTAAACGCCAGTGCTTCTGGCTCAAGATTTGCGCCCTCAAATGGCGCTATATGGAAATGTACAGTTTTATCCACGACTAACTGCCCATTTTCGTCCATTTTTAATAAGGTGGCTGCAATTTCCAGTAGGGCATCAGTTGCGGCATTAAATCCCGCCGTTTCGACGTCTACCACAACCGGATAATACCCTCGAAATCGATATTTGAGCTGGTTACTCGAGGTAGGGTGACTCATGATATATCTCTATACAAATGCAAGGCGGGTATTATGCGCAATCGTGACAGGCGTGTCATGTCTGATTGCTGATTTTATCGCCTAAAGGTTTCTGATTCTTCACCGATAACATCAGTATGACCAAAGAACTGACGAGTTTTTTCCATGTGGTATCGAATGCTTTTGCTATCATCACTTTCGGTGTTGCCGCTGACGACTTCTGCTGAATTGCGGCATTATGTGGCGTCATTGGATCAATCTCAGTGGAAGTTACTACAGAATTCCCCCGTGGCCTGCACTTTAGAACACGACATTCCATCCTATGGCCGAGCAGTATTTAGCAGTCGAGCCGGCAAAGAACTCAATTTACAATTTACTTTGGATATGTGGCAAAAGCCGGACGCGGTTACCGATGCCCGTTTATTGAGTAAAGCGCCTATGTGGCGACCAGGGGTAATGTCTCGTACAATCACTGACTTGCATTATCAGAAGTATTTTAATGGTGAAGTACCCAAAAGAGCCGCCTGGACGATGCTCAATGAACTTGAGCGAGGTATGGAACCAACTTTTTATTACACCGACTGGAACGATAAAGACAGTACTGTGGCTGTCGGCTTGTCATCGGTGAACTTTCGCGGAGAATATGCAGACTTTAAACAATGTCTGGCGAACTTGTTGCCCTACAGTTTTGATGATATCGCCTTTACTGTCTTGACGTATGAATCCGGTGGGGCAGAGCTTACTCGCAGTTCAAAAGCCCAATTAGCCAGAGTGCAACGGTATCTGAAATATGACCAAGAGGTCGAGCTGGTGTTGATAGATGGATACACAGACAGTTTTGGTGGGCGTAGCATCAACCAGAAGGTTTCTGAAAAACGCGCGGATGCAGTAAAGCAACTGTTTGTCTCAGAGGGGATCGCGGCCAATCGAATTAAAGCTGAAGGGCATGGTGAACGACGGCATGTTGCATTGAATACCTCAGATAGTGAGCGTGAACGTAACCGTCGGGTAGTTATCAGAATAACTAAGCCAGAAGAATAATGGTCAATTTATCTGAATAAAAAATCTGGCTAAATGCCGGATTTTTTATTTGGAGTGACAATAAAAAATAAAAAGCCCATTCGTAATGAATGGGCAAAAAAAGTACAGTATTGCAATCAACAAATTGAAGGAAGGAAGTCAAGCATAAGAACCAAACTGATATCACTGAAAACACACCAGTTTGAAAACTCCTTTTGTCCGGTAACTCAATAAACAAGCTTCCAGAACATGTGAATTATTCTAGGGGTAAGTCGAAATTTCGGCAAGCGAGAAAAATTGCTGTTTAAGATAAAAAAAACTAATAACCAGAAGGTGATACCTGTCACTAAATCATAATGGAAACCATAAAAATGGTGTTTTAATCATAACTGATGCATATATTTTCACTGAAATTCCCTTGCCCACAAATTATCGTAAGACACGAGTTAACAGAGTGATGTTATATAACCTGTAAATATGCGGCAATTAACTTTGAAAAGTATTATTTACAACTGTGTAACTTTTTGGACATCAGAAAATATATTCAATTTAAAAATCAATATCAGGATAAAAATTAGCGTTGGTTTCTATTTCAATGGAGTTAATTTACATAAATGTTAATGTTTAGCAATAAACTGTGAGCGATGGCTCAATGAATTAGCGGCGCTAGGCTAAGCATCATCTGTATTAGTTCAGACTAGATCTGACACATCATCTAAATTGCTCTCCAATAAAAAACATAATCTCCTTGCCATTTTATTGTTACGGTCATCTGCCGATCTCTGCTTACTTTTTTGGTAATAAAGACTTACGGAAACCGGGGACTATGCCTGGATCGTTGCAGCTGATGCGATTTTTTCTTAGCGGTTTGTCAAGTTCTTCCGCGTCAATTGGGGCAACAAAAGCAACTGATTAAGCTGCGGTTAAGTTACCAAAAATTAAATTGAGATGTCGAAGCCGTTTGCTTTGCCGGCCATTCACAAGCGTGAGCCGGATCGGTATAGTAGTGGGCATTTATGGCAGGAAATCAGTAGGATCTATGTTTCGCTGGCCTATTACCGTCTATTACGAAGACACCGATGCTGGTGGGGTGGTTTATCACTCCAATTACCTCAAATTTTTTGAGCGCGCACGCAGTGAATGGCTGCGGGCAATGGGAATTTGTCAGAGTGAGTTGCTGAAGCAGGATTTAGCATTTGTTGTACGTAAAGCAGAACTCGATTTCTGCCATGCTGCTCGTTTTGAACAACAACTTTGCGTAGAGAGCTGGATCTCGGAGTTGAAACGGGCATCGCTGGTGTTTGAACAGCAACTTGTTGATGAAAATGGTATCTGTTATTGCAAGGCTTCAATTAAAATAGCTTCAGTTTCGTTGAGCAAGATGAAACCACAAGCTATTCCCGAACCGATTTTGCAGGAGTTTAAAATAGGTGAACGCTGATATTTCTTTTATAGGGTTGTTTTTACAGGCAAGTTTGTTAGTCAAACTGGTCATGCTCACCTTGTTATCGCTATCAATCGTTTCTTGGGCCGTTATCATACAGCGTCGAAAAGTGTTGAGTGATGCAAAGCATAGGGCCGAACAATTTGAAGAAAAATTCTGGTCAGGTGTAGATCTCAACCGCTTATATCATGATTTGGCCGCCCGCCAAGACAGCAATACTGGGCTGGAAATCATGTTTGTGTCAGGGTTCAAAGAATACGCACGTCTTAGCAAAATCAGTAGCCGAGCGCCAGAAGCAGTGATGGATGGCAGCTATCGCGCCATGCGGATTGCGTTATCAAAAGAACTGGAAGAGCTGGAAACACATCTGCCATTACTGGCAACCATTGGCTCTACGAGCCCTTATATCGGCTTGTTTGGCACCGTTTGGGGGATCATGAATGCCTTCATTGCACTTGGTGCCGTTCAAAACGCTACGTTAGCAATGGTCGCCCCCGGGATTGCAGAAGCCTTGATTGCGACTGCCATGGGCTTGTTTGCCGCGATCCCCGCGGTCATCGCCTATAACCGTTTTTCCACCAAGGTAGAAAAGTTGGAATCTCATTACGCCAACTTTATGGAGGAATTTTCTAATATTCTCCATCGCCAGGCATATACCGAGAAGGACCCCGCATGAATCAGGGATATCAGCGTAAACGCCGGCGCCCGGTAGCTGAAATCAACGTGGTTCCCTACATCGACGTGATGTTGGTGTTGCTAATCATTTTCATGGTGACCGCGCCGATTGTGTCACAGGGTGTAAAAGTAGACTTGCCCCAAGCGACTTCAGAGCCATTGCCTGCCGATAGCAAACCGCCGGTGATCGCCTCGATTGATGCTGAGGGTGAATACTTTCTGGATGTCGGTGGTGCGCCAAGTAACGAACCGCTAGATTTGGATGATGTTGCGACTCGGGTGGCGGCAATCATTCAGCTGGAACCAGATCGACCTGTTGTCGTCAAAGGTGATAGAGCCATTCCGTATGAGAAGGTTATCCAGCTAATGGTCACGTTGCAGAAGGCTGGCGTGCCTTCAGTGGGTCTGATGACAGATTCACCGGACGAGGAGAAGAAGTAAGTGGCCGGGCAAGCTGATTTTAAACTACCGCTGATTATTTCTGCGGTATTGCATATCGGTGTGATTGCTGCACTGGCATTGAATGTAGACTTCAACAAGAAGCCAACAGATACCATGATGTCAGAGTCCAAAGCCCCGCCGGTACAAGCGGTAGTGGTCGATCAACAAAAAGTTGATGATTATGTGCAGAAATTGAAGGCGGATAAAGCAGCCGCTGTGCGTAAAGAACACGAACGCCAGGCTGAACTTGAACGCCAAGCAGATTTGGCTAAACAAGCCCGTGAGCAAGAGCAGGCGCGTATTCAGAAATTGGCTGAAGAGCGTAAGCAGCAAGAAATTGAAGCCAAACAAGCTGCCGATATGGCAAAAGCGGCACAGCTAAAAGCGCAACAAGAGCAAAAGCGGGCTCAACAGGCTGAAGCTGATCGTAAGCTCAAGGAACAACAACGTCAGCAGGCAGAAGCTGCCGCCAAAGCCGCTGAAGAAAAACGTAAAGCGGAAGAAGTCGCGGCGAAAAAGGCCGAAGCCGACCGCAAGGCTCGTGAAGACGCTGCCAGAAAGGCTAAAGCAGAAGCGGATCGTAAAGCAAAGGCCGAAGCAGAACGTCGGCGTCAAGAACAGGAACTGGCTGACGCTATGGCTGCCGAACAATCTGCCGTTTCTGCGGCGCGTAACAAGCAGTTACAAAGCGAGTTAAGTAAATATAAAGCGATGATTACATCTACTATTCAGCGCAATCTGGTACTTGATGAAGCAATGCGCGGCAAGAGTTGTCACGTCGAAATTAAGCTCGCGTCTGATGGCTTTGTGACCAGTGTGCAGACGACCGGTGGCGATCCAGTGGTTTGCCGTGCAGCTAAGGCCGCAATTAATAAAGCGGGGCGGTTGCCAGTTTCGCAAGAACCGGATGTCTATCAGTTACTGAAAGATATTAACCTGGAAGTTAGACCGGAATTCAATTAGAGGAGTCCCATGAAATATTTTGCTCAAGGTCTGATGGTTGTAATAGCGCTGCTGACATTACCGGCAAGAGCGGCATTGGACATTGTGATTACTGAAGGGGTGGATGCAGCCAGGCCGATTGCGGTCGTCCCATTTGTATGGCAAGGCGTTACACCCCCACCGAGTTCAATATCTGACGTAGTTGAGTCTGATCTAACGCGAAGCGGTACCTTTAAGCCGTTGGATGAAACCGGGCTCGGACAACGAAGCATTGGGCAGATCGGTGATTTTAATATTGACGACTGGCGTAATGTTTCGGCAGAAGCGGTATTGATGGGAACCATCAAGCCTTATGGTCAGGATCAGTATCTGGTGAGCTTTGATCTGGTGGATTTAGTCAAAGCCCAAATGCAGGCCAAAGGGCCACAGCCTAAAAGCGACTATCTGTTAGATAGCCGCCAGACGGTGATTAGTGCTGCACAATTCCGCCAATATGGGCATCGTATCAGCGATATCGTCTATGAAAAACTGACCGGTATTCGGGGTGCGTTTTTGACACGTATTGCTTATGTGGTGATAGACCGAAGCCAGCCAAATCCTTATCAACTGATGATTGCTGATTACGACGGTTACAATGAGCAGATGTTACTGCGTTCACCAGAACCGTTGATGTCACCGGCTTGGTCGCCTGATGGACGTAAATTGGCATATGTCAGCTTTGAAAACAAAAAAGCCGAGATCTTTATTCAGGATATCTACAATCGTACTCGTCAGAAGATCACCAGTTACCCTGGTATTAACGGTTCACCGAGTTTCTCACCTGATGGACGTAAGTTGGCGATCACCTTATCAAAAGATGGACAACCAGAAATTTACGTTGTCGATATCGCGACTGGGGCGTTAACCCGTATCACAAACCATTACGCGATTGATACCGAACCATCATGGTTTCCTGATGGTAAATCGCTGGTATTTACCTCAGAACGAGGTGGGCGGCCACAGCTATATCAGTTTGAATTAGCTTCTAAAAAAATTACTCGTTTAACATTTGATGGTGAATGGAATTTAGGCGGCGAGGTCACGCCAGATGGTCGCAGTTTGATTTTTGTCAATCGTACCAATGGTAAGTTCAACATCGCCAGAATGGATCTACAAACCCGTTTTATGCAGGTCCTAACCTCAACCCGATTGGATGAATCACCCAGTGTGGCTCCCAACGGGACTATGGTGATTTATGGCACAACTTATGGCAATAAACAGGTGCTAGCGGCTGTGTCAGTAGACGGACGATTTAAAGCTAGATTGCCGATGGGACAGGGGGAAGTTAAATCTCCAGCCTGGTCCCCATTTTTATAATTGAATGAGAGAAGGATTTAATCATGGAACTCCAAAAGTTGCTTAAGGCTATGGCAATATCTCTGCCCCTAATGGCATTGGGCGCCTGTAGCTCTACTTCTGATTCCGAAACAGCCGCCGGTACTGGTACTACTTCAGGTAGTGGCCAATATGGTGCTAATGGCGGCGTGGAAATGGGTGGCGCTTCTCAGATGTTAAGCCCTGAAGAGCAACAGCGTCAGAAATTTGAAGAATTGCGTAAAGATAGCATCATCTATTTTGACTTTGACCGTAGTGAAATCCGGGCAGACTTTGCCGATATACTGCAAGCTCATGCAGATTATCTAGTGAGTCATCCAAACGTAAAAGTGTTGATTGAAGGCCACACCGACGAACGTGGTACGCCTGAATACAATATCGCATTGGGTGAGCGCCGAGCTAAAGCCGTTGCCAAATATCTGCAAGGTCTGGGCGTATTGCCAAGTCAGATGAGCATTGTAAGCTATGGTGAAGAAAAACCTGCCGATATGAGTCACACCGAAGAGGGTGAAGCGAAGAATCGTCGCGCAGTATTGGTTTACTGAGGATAAGCGTAAATGAAGATCAGGCTAATTGCAGCAGCAACGCTGTTGCTTCCCTTCTGTGCCGCGACGGCTGCAACTCCTGCACCGGTACAAGATTTGGGAACCGGTGTTACTGGCAGTGACAGTGACCGCATTGCAAGATTGGAGCGCATTATCAAAGCGAGGCAGGAAGCTGAGATTGATATGCAACGACGGTTGGATGCACTGCAGCAAGAAGTGTTAGATCTGCATGGAACAACAGAGCAGCAAAACTATCAAATCAATCAAATGCTGCAACGTCAGCGGCAATTATATGATGAGATTAGCAAGCTTAGCAGTCAGCAGACGAGCAATGTAGCTAATGCAGTTCCAGCGCAACCAGCAGCGGCGAGCAGCGGCTCCTCTTTATCGGAAACCGACAGTTATCAACGTGCGGTCGATCTGGTGTTAAAAGCGCGGCAGTATGATGCCGCCATTCCGGCGTTTAAGGAATTTATCAGTCAGTATCCTAATTCCGGTTTTGCAGACAATGCAAATTACTGGCTTGGGCAACTCCTTTATAATAAAGGAGATTATGTGCAGGCCAAAACGGCCTTTGAAAATGTAGTCAATAATTTCAAAGCGTCTGATAAACGGCCTGACAGCCTAGTCAAACTGGGGCTGATTGCTGAAAAAAACAATGACAAAGCCACTGCAAAATCCCGTTACCAACAAGTGGTTAAAGAGTATGCAAACAGCGCTGCGGCAAGCATTGCAAAGCAGCAGTTGGCGGCAATTAAACCATGATTTAACTAAAAAACATTCACCCAGACTGTTTTTCAGGCAAACGGGAAAAAAAGCCGAATTTGGACTTGCATGAGAAACGGAAAGCGGTATTATAGGCGCCCACAGCGCGGGACAGCAGTTTTTGCTTACTGCGCTGTGTTTTAACTGAAAGGGTCGTTAGCTCAGTCGGTAGAGCAGTTGGCTTTTAACCAATTGGTCATAGGTTCAAATCCTATACGACCCACCATTCAGTTAACCAACAACAAAGCAGTGGGTCGTTAGCTCAGTTGGTAGAGCAGTTGACTCTTAATCAATTGGTCATAGGTTCGAGCCCTATACGACCCACCACTGATTTGATACATGCTGTAAATCCAGTAGCGGGTCGTTAGCTCAGTCGGTAGAGCAGTTGGCTTTTAACCAATTGGTCATAGGTTCGAATCCTATACGACCCACCATCAAATCAGCAGGTACACAGTTAATATTCCGAAGTTGGGTCGTTAGCTCAGTCGGTAGAGCAGTTGGCTTTTAACCAATTGGTCATAGGTTCGAATCCTATACGACCCACCAGCTAAATATTAATTGCGTATCGTATTTTTGGGTCGTTAGCTCAGTCGGTAGAGCAGTTGGCTTTTAACCAATTGGTCATAGGTTCGAATCCTATACGACCCACC
>NZ_JARFTS010000022.1:0-63498 GCF_029167175.1 Shewanella sp. A32 | reverse complement strand
GTGGCAGTTGCTACGTAGGGTGAGGCGATTTATGGAAACCGCTTCACCCTATCCGGGAAACCTACATGGATTGGCAGAGCTGTAGCAGAATTAGGATCAGTTATTTAGCATTAATCGCAATACCGCTGATACTAAGCACACTATTGTTGGATTAATTTTAGTCACATTGCTTCAATTGATGATCTTGTTCATCTAATCAATCACTTCCATTTCTCATTAACACGCACTAATTAACGTGGTTTTTAAGTGTTGAACTTATGGGCACCCAATTTGAATGATCTTAGATCTGTGATTATCTCTCCAGCCATCAACGGTTCATGTTGTTGATGTTGTTCCCCAGTGCTGAATAACACTAATCGGTCGCTGTGCTTAGTACGCATTTTCTTCATCATGAATTTGATTAAATCCGCCCGAGTTAGCCGTTGTAACTCTGCGACAACCTGTTCACGCTGGTCGAAGTGATAGTCCTTATTGCCAACACTCACCCAATAGCGCTGGCTGCGAGTCTTGAGATTTGCATCATGTTCCATGACTTGATTGATCAGACCCTCTTTGGTGGATTCCCACTGTTCATTGGTAATCTGCATCACGGCATAGTTGAAATCGGCAATGAACTGATCAATGGTTTCGAGTAGTTGTAAAGGTCCCGCAACCGGTGACTGAACGTAAAAAATCATGCCTGGATGCCTGTTTAATGGCAGATATCCGGTACCTACCATGTAACCTAATTGCTTTTGTGTCCGCAATTCATGGAAAAAGGGCGATGACATCGTGTGATTGAGCAAACTAAACAATGCCATTTGCGAAGGTTCAGCGGCTTCCGACTGGTAATACACAATGATTGCACTGTCGGGATGCGCAATATCAAGCTCCCGCAGCAGGGTTCCCGTGCCCTGTAAATTAATCAACTCACGCGCAGATTCCTGACTCGGCTTAGAGACCAACGATAAAATATGCTGCAGTCTTTTCGCTAATGCTCTGGCCTCATTTTCTAGCCAATCACCGTAAACCAACCCCTCAAGATAAATGCGCTGGTAAAAAGCGGTAATATGTTGATTAAGATCTTCTAGCGTACAGTCTTCAAGGGCTTCTGCCATTTTTAACGGCTCGTAACTGCGACGTTGCAAGGTAACGGTCAGACTGGTGAACAGCTGTGAGATGGGTTTCGCTCTGGCACTGTTGTACCAACTGCGCAGTACCTGTCGCTTTATATTGTGGAACTGTTGCTGAGTAAAATTGCTGTCCTTAGCTTTATCAATCAATAGACTTAGTAAGGTTTCCTGTTTACCGGTATAACCTGTCAGATGCAGTGTTATTCCACCTTGATGGGGATAGATGTTGTAGCTAAGTCCGGCCACTTCAGCTTGATAGGTATATTCAGTCAGATAATCCAGTAACATCTCGACATAAAGCCGTGTCAGCGCAGCATGTCTTACTGTCATGCTCGCTTGCTCTGAATCTAAAGAAAGGTATAAGTGTCCCTTAGGAACATTAAATTCATCATCCTTGCGATGCCAAATGCGATAGCCTGCACCTTCGGCAACAATGATGGGAACGTCTGCGGTGGATTTTTCAGCGCGCGCTAAACTGTCTGCAACGATAAAGGGGTTAGGAGCAGGTAAATGAATTCCCTCTAATTTGTTTACATCTCGCCAGTTAGCCAATCGAGACAGAGAAATAGCCGACATACTATAAGGCGTGAAGTACCAAGCCGCCTGCTTATTCGTATCCAAATCTGGCGCAACAAGTTGTATCCGCATGTTTTGAGGTGTCATCAATGCCAACAATTCATCCATCTGTTGCAGGTGGTTTCCGTCCATGCGGTAATCCCCAAAGATGATATCCTCGGCCGGATAGTGCTGCATATTAATGCTGAGATGACTCGCGAGATCTAGCGGCTTTATCTGTTCTTGGTAGCGGAAGGCCAGTTTTAATAAATTGGCACGTTCTTGGTAGCGCCAATTATCACGGCCCTCTTGATGGATCAATTTTAGATATGAAAAGCAGGCAGCGATGACATCGTCCAGCGCAATCAAGCCAGCATCGGTTAATTGGATGCTGATGTTATATTCTTTAAAGTTGTAGCCGTTAATGCCGCCCCCGGCAGAAAGATTGCTGGCTAGTCCTTTATCCTTAAGCCAGGCAAGCAGACTGCCCGCACCTTCATTGCCTAACAGGTGACTGATGTAGGTCAGGGGTTTACTACGATAATATTCTTCAATTGCCGGCAAGCTGAAACTGATAGTGACCCGCTTTTGTTCTTTCAATGGCAGAATTTGGATCTGGCTACTCAGCTGTTCATCATTAAAAAGCGGTGTATCTGGATAATCTTTTTGTAGTCGCTGATTGGCGATGTCACTGAAGTATTTATGTACATGAAACTCCAGTTCTTCAAGTGACAAGGGGGCTACCAGACATAACGTCATGAGATTGGCACTGTAGTGTGTCTGATAGAATGTCAACAATTCTTGCCGCAGAACTTCTTCATCACCCGCCAGCGTTTCAAGATTGCCCACGGAAAATTTGGCAAATGGATGAGCAGGATTAACGGTTTCTTTTAGGACTTGATAAATGCGTCTGATATCGTCTTTCTGTTTTAAGCGGAATTCAGATTCAATTGCGTGGCGTTCTCTATCAACTAACTCCTTATTAAATAAGGGAGCTATAAAAAACTGACTGAACCGATCTAATGATTCAGGGAATACTTGGGGCGGTACCGTGTAGAAAAAATTAGTCAGTTCAGTACCGGTCCAGGCATTGTTATTGCCACCGTTCTGGTTGATAAACGACAAAAAGCTTCCCGCATCTGGATACTTCTCTGTCCCCAGAAATAGCATATGCTCCAAAAAGTGCGCCATACCTGGACGGTTGACAGGATCGTCAAAGTGGCCCACATTGACCGCCATGGATGCAGCAGCCTGGGTGGCCAGAGGATCACTGACCAGAAGGACCCTGAGGCTGTTTGTCAGTTCCAGATATCGGTAATCCCGGTGATCGTTAAGGCTGACAGTGATGGATTGCATTGAGGTCAAGCGTAAGCTTCCTTGGAGGATGATTCATTATATATTGATGGCCATTAGCTTTTTTGGCAAATACCTGAAGTAGTTTTCGCATAAAGATTGCGGACATGCGGTTTTTCTGCCAACAGAGAACAGGCTACAATAGAGAAATAATCAGAATAATATCTTCTGTAGTGAGTGATGTATGCAGCTATATTTGATGCGCCATGGGGAAGCTGGCCATGAAGCAAGGTACGACAGGGAACGGTCATTAACAGAAACGGGTTTTCATCATACGGCTTTAATGAGCGAGTGGTTGAAGTCTTCCGGGGTTAAATTTCAGTTGGTGTTGGTCAGCCCTTATGTTCGCGCCCAACAAACCTGGCAGGAAGTTTCAAGCCATTTTCCGACACCGCGGAAGAGTAAAGTATTAGATGAACTGGTGCCAGCTGCCGACCCTGAGATGGCGGCGCGGCTGGTGCTGGCATATGCCGAGCAGTATCAGGCAGAAAACGTATTGGTGATCTCACATATGCCGTTGCTGGGTTATATGGTAAGTGAACTGGTTCCAGGTATTGAACCTCCACTGTTTGCGACATCCTCAGTCGCGATGGTTGATATTATCGGACACCATTCAGAACTGATGTGGCAGCAGACTGCACATAGCATCAGCTAACGTCAGAAATAGCTCTGTAGCGCCGAAAGGCGCTTTTTTATCACAAAATCAGCAGTTAACGTCGATGTGGTTGGTCACCAATATCAACTAATATCAATAACGCTGCATCTCCACCCCATTCGCGTGGCGCTTGGTGAAATGCTTTTACCTGCGGATGCTGTGCTAACCATAAGGGAACTTGTTGTTTTAGAATTCCCGTGCCATGTCCATGCATCACACTGCAACATAATTGACACTCCTGGACACAGGCTTGAATTAGCGCTGCGAGCTCCAATTTTGCTTCAGTTTGTCGGTAGCCATGTAAATCCAGCAATAATTCGGGAATGTAATCTCCCCGACGTAACCGCTTGAGTTCCATCGTATCAACATCTTCCCGACGCCAGCGCATAGGGCCGGTTATCGGCAGTAACGGCTGATATATATCGGAAAAATAGCTGTCGGCTTGGTTGTGAACTTCTTTTTCAATCAGCTGCTTACGACTTTTTACCGGCGGTTTAAAGTGGCACTTATCTTGAGAGAATGGGGTGATCCCCTCAACGAGCTGTTGAAATTCAGTCAGTCCATCTTTGTCATATTTAATGTTCATCAATGCATTTTATTCAATTCTGTTTTTTCTGAACAGAGTTCAGTTACAATGGGATAGTTTTGATTAAGCCGGAGTGCAATTTTGGATAAGATCTTTGTTGACGAAGCGGTTACAGAATTAAGAACCGTAGGCGACATGTTGCGCTGGGCCGTCAGCCGTTTCAACGATGCAGGTATCTATTACGGTCACGGTACCGATAATGCGTGGGATGAAGCAATTTCTCTAGTTTTTCATGCGTTACATCTGCCAGATGAGATTGGGCAGCAAGTTATTCATGCAAACCTTACCAGCAGTGAAAAGCACAAGATTGTCGAGCTGATCATTCGTCGCGTGCGTGAACGCTTACCTGTGCCATATCTGACTCATAGAGCAACATTTGCAGGATTGGATTTCTATGTGGATGAGCGCGTACTGGTACCGCGTTCGCCGATCGCGGAAATGATTGAAAATCGATTTAGTCCTTGGCTGTACAACAAGCCGGTAAATCGAGTGTTGGATTTGTGTACCGGTAGTGGATGTATTGCGGTAGCTTGTGCTTACGCGTTTGAAGATGCAGAAGTTGATGCGCTGGACATCAGTAGCGATGCTCTGGAAGTGGCACAAATCAATATTGAAACTTTAGGGGTCATGGATCGTGTGTATCCGATGCAGTCTGATTTATTCAGTTCCATTCCCGAAGGCCCTCAATACGATTTGATTGTGTCAAATCCACCTTATGTAGACGCGGTCGATTTGGCCAATATGCCGGAAGAATACCATCACGAGCCAAAGTTGGGCTTAGCTTCAGGCAATGATGGTCTGGATATCACTCGCCGCATTCTCGCCCAGGCGGCCGATTATATGACCGATACGGGTCTGCTGGTGATAGAAGTGGGTAATTCCATGGTGCATTTGGTTGAGCAATTCCCAGAAGTCCCGTTCACTTGGGTCAGTTTTGAGCGGGGTGGCGATGGTGTGTTTGTGCTCACCAAAGATCAGTTAATGGAATATCAAGATACGTTTTCTCCCTGGAGAGATAACGCTAAATAATTATTTGTAATTCAGCATATCAGGGGTAGAGCAGTTCGATGTCGGGAAACAGCATAGGTCAGAATTTTGTTGTCACTAGTTTTGGCGAGAGCCACGGTCCGGCACTGGGCTGTATCGTAGATGGTTGCCCGCCAGGGCTGGAATTAACGGAAGCCGATATGCAGCGCGATCTTGATCGCCGTCGCCCAGGCACTTCCCGTTACACTACGGCTCGGCGTGAGCCTGATGAAGTGAAAATTCTCTCGGGTGTATTTGAAGGTAAAACTACCGGGACTTCCATTGGCTTACTGATCCAGAATACTGATCAACGCAGTCAGGATTATTCCAACATCAAGGATCTATTCCGTCCCGGGCATGCTGACTACACCTATCAACAAAAATATGGTACTCGCGATTACCGCGGCGGCGGTCGTTCCTCTGCAAGAGAAACGGCAATGCGCGTTGCCGCGGGAGCCATCGCCAAAAAATACCTGTCGCAACATTTCGGGATTGAGATCCGCGGTTATCTATCCCAACTCGGTCCAGTCATTGCTGAGCAGGTGGATTGGGATGAGATTGAACGTAATGATTTCTTTTTCCCGGATGCCAGTAAAATCCCGGCACTTGATGAGTATATGCGTGAGCTGAAAAAATCAGGTGATTCTATTGGGGCTAAAGTGAGTGTGGTTGCCACCAATGTTCCTGTTGGTCTCGGAGAGCCTGTATTTGATCGTTTGGATGCCGACATTGCCCATGCATTAATGGGAATTAACGCCGTTAAGGGCGTTGAGATCGGTGATGGTTTCGCGGTGGTGACTCAGCATGGCTCAGAGCATAGAGATTTGATGTCGCCTGCTGGATTTGAATCCAATCACGCGGGCGGTGTGCTGGGCGGCATTTCTTCCGGGCAACCCATCGTGGCCCATATTGCCATGAAGCCCACATCCAGTATCAGTGTTCCAGGCAAGAGTATGACAGTACAGGGTGAAGAAGTAGAAATGGTGACTAAAGGCCGCCATGACCCCTGTGTCGGTATTCGAGCAGTGCCCATCGCAGAAGCGATGCTCGCAATTGTACTTATGGATCATCTGTTGCGTCACCGAGCACAGAATCTGGATGTTGTTAGTCCCACCCCTGTGTTGGGCATGCGATAAACACCATGATGAATTCTTTTCTCCCAGAGGGCCAACTGCGTTGGCTCTCGGGATGTTATTTTTTCTTTTTCGCCATTCTTGGCGCATTAATTCCATATTTAGGCCTGTTTCTGGAACATCGCGGTTTTAACGCCGCTGAGATCGGTTTCCTGATGGCGATATTTATGGGTACTCGTATTATTGCACCCAATATTTGGGCCATGGTTGCTGATCGCACCGGACGTCGTTCGGAGTTAGTTAAGCTTGGGAGCCTCACTGCGGCTGTAGGATATCTGAGCTTTTTCTATAACGGCGGTTTTATCTATCTGGCGCTTAGTCTGACGTTTTATACTTTTTTCTGGAATGCCATTCTGGCACAGATGGAAGTGATCACGCTTGAGACGCTTGGTGATAAATCCAATCGTTACGGTAGCATCCGCAGTTATGGTAGCGTCGGTTACATTATCTGGGTGATAGCGACCGGTGCCATTGTCAATTGGTTTGGACCCGAAGCGGTACTCTATGTCGGCTTGGTGTTGTTTGCCGGATTGTTTTTTTGCTCAATGCCGTTGACTGCAAGCGCCTCAACGGCGGTTAGAGATGACAAGAGCTCGCCGTTGAAATTAACCAAACCCATCATCTGGTTCCTGCTTTCGGCGATGCTATTGCAAGCCAGTGTCGGGCCTTTTTATGGCTTCTTTGTGTTGTATCTCAAACAGGTGGGATATTCCGAGGCGTTAGCCGGCATCTTTGTCGCGATGGGCGCCTTTGCCGAGATTTTTATGTTTGCCATAGCGCCCAAATTATTGGGTCGCTTTTCGGTTCGGACACTACTGATGACAGGAATGGCCGTTACGGCGATACGCTGGGTGCTGGTGGCTTTTCTTCCAGAAAAAATGCCGATTTTGGCACTTAGTCAGGTCATGCATGCTTTTACCTTTGGCTTGGTCCATGCGTCCTCTATTCAGTTTGTGCACCGCCATTTTGAGAAAGCGCATCGTAGTAAAGGGCAGGCGTTATACGCCAGCCTCAGCTTTGGTGTGGGTGGCGCATTAGGCAACTGGATCAGTGGTCATATCTGGGGCGACGGTAGCAGTGCTTGGATGGTTTGGATATTTGCCGCAATATGTGCGGTTGCTGCTATGTTAGTTGTGCTGGCGCTCCCCCCAGAAGATCAGAATTCTTCGGATAATCGTAAGCTCGCAGTTGCCGCCTAAGCAGGAGAATCATTGATGCAACCAACATTCCGCTTAGGACTGATTATTAATCCCCTTGCCGGGCTTGGCGGCAGTGTCGCGCTTAAAGGCAGTGATAATGTTGCTGAGGAAGCGTTGCGGCTTGGGGCAATCCCTAAAGCGACTGACAGGATGCGGCAGGCGCTAGACGTCATTATGCCTTATGCAGAAAAACTACAGATCATCACTGCCGCCGGCAGTATGGGACAGACATTAGTTGAGGAAATGGGTTTTCCTGTCAGCTGTTGTTACCAACCGGCTGAAAATACGACGGCTGAAGATACCTGTAAGGTGGCATCTATCATTCTTGCGCAAAAACCAGATTTGCTGTTATTTGCGGGGGGCGATGGCACTGCTCGGGATATCTTCCGCGTAGTTGACGATGGTTTTCCGGTACTCGGGGTTCCTGCGGGAGTGAAAATTCATTCCGGCGTCTATGGCATCACTCCACATGCGTCAGGCATGGTACTGAAAATGCTGTTAGATGGGCAGCTGGTGAGCCTGATGCAAGCCGATGTAATGGATATTGATGAAGTCGCGTTTCGAGCTGGAACCGTTCGCGCCAAACGCTATGGTGAAATGACTGTTCCTGCGGCACCCCGTTATATTCAGTCTGTGAAGATGGGCGGGCGTGAGGTTGATGAACTGGTGCTGGCTGACATTGCCGCTGAAGTCATCGAGCATATGGAAGATGAGCGTTACATCATGGGGTCTGGGTCGACCGTTGCAGCCATTATGGAAGAACTTGGATTAGATAATACATTGCTTGGTGTCGATCTTGTCCAAGATAGGCAGTTAATTGGCCGTGACCTCAATGCGTCAGAGCTATTGGCCGCGACTGATGGCTTTCCGGTTAAGCTGGTGATCACACTTATCGGTGGCCAGGGGCATATTCTCGGACGGGGTAACCAGCAATTATCTCCCGAACTTATCCGGCGAATTGGTAAAGACAATATCATTATTGTTGCCACCAAAACCAAGTTGAAAGCACTTGCAGGAAAACCGCTAATCGTGGATAGTGGCGACCCGGCACTGGATGCTGAACTCAGTGGCTATTTTCGAATCATTACCGGCTATCGTGATTATGTGATGTATCAGGTAGCTAACCCGGATCTTGCGGAGTAAAACATGCTGGAAAAATATGAACAGGCACTGGAACACTGGCTGGCGGACATTGTAGCCAACGGCGACGACGATGCGTTGTTTGCCAGCGGTTATTTGCAGGGGCATTTTGCTGTGGTATTGGCAGAACTGGAAGCTGAGTCAGAGCAGGGCACAGAGGCTTTGGCGATTAAAATGCAACACTGTTTAAAGCAAGCCGCAAAAGAGCTGGAAGATCCCGATTATCGGTTAGTCGAACATGCCTGGCTTGAGTTACAACGCCGCATTGATGATTAAAACAATAACCCCCGTATTACACGGGGGTTATTGTTTTAATACGTTATAATGTTTTTCCTTTCAATAACTTTCTCAGCCACATGCGATTAGCACTAAGGCGTTCAAGCTCCGATAATGATAATGGCAGAGGCTGATGAGTTAATTCTGCCGCCAGCATTTCTGCTGCTAAAGGCCCACTGCATAATCCTCGTGAACCGAGCGCTCCCAAAACATAGAGGCCGTTGTGTATCGGTGCTGCTGTTTCTCGCCAGAAGTTGATGTCATTGGCTTGTTTTATCGCTAAAGACTGAATTAACTTAACGTCCGGCACGACGCTTGCCATCGGCAGGTGGTCACGAGTCACCATGCGCACGCCTACGCGTGCTTGGCTTCCAACATTGATGCCGAAAGGCCATTCAGCATCTGCATAACTCTGCTGAATTTTCTCGAGATTCTCCTGCTGCTCGATTTCACTATAAGCCAGCGTTTGCGGATCCTTGATATAACTGGCGCCCAAACAATGGGTGTTTTGCCAAGCGGGCGTCAGGTAGCCTTTGGCACACAGTACCGTCTTGATTTTAGCCAGTCCGGCTTGAGTCGGCACCTCGCTGACTTGTCCGCGAAATGGCGTGGCTTGTAGCTCGGCGGTTTGGGAAAATTGCGCCATATTACTCCCGCTGGCGACCACCACAGCGGTAAATGGCCCGTAGCAGATATCATGCTTATCGGTGAGCATCCATTGACCGGCGTTATTCGGCATAAGCTTACAGATCTCACTATCAAATGTGAGGTTGGCAAATCCAAGTTCCTGAGCCTGTTGCAGGCTTGCCTGTGTCAGCTTTTTCGGATTGACCCAACCGCCAAGCGGATAATAGATCCCTGCTTCATTAACATCGACGCCCGCTTGTGCATTGGCTGCCTCAGTGGATAACCACTGCAACAATTGTGTCGGCCAAGGCTGGCCTTCTGCTATTTTGCGAAGTCTCGCGCGACTACGCGCATCAAAACCGGTAACCAGCACACCGCAAAAATCGTGTGGCACATCCATCCCCATCTGTGCCAGTTGGATAATTCGTTGGCGGCTGAACAAAAAGCCTTTTTGGAAAAAGGTGTTTAATGGATCTGCTTCTGGTGTCAGTAGCGGGTAGAGTGCGCCCTGTCGGTTGCCACTGGCACTATCTCCCGCCTCTTGGTCACTACAGAAAACGTGAGTTCGCATACCTTTTTCCGCTAAAGACAAAGCTAACGACGCGCCAGCAATGCCGGCCCCAATAATTGCTACCTGCTGATCACGTGCGAGGGGTTGCCGGCAATAGCGGGGAAAGGGTAAAAGTTGCGCCAAAGCTTGGTGTCGAAGCGCTTGTCGTTCCGAGATTGCGATATCATCTGCAGCGAGCTTTGTGGTGACTTCCTTATCACCGTGGAAATATTGAAATCCGGCGGTAACAAAATGTTGTTTCAATGTGGTATCGGGTTCCGATAGCCGAATCACACAATGATCTTGGCTTAATCGTGCCAGCTGCCATACCAGTGCCATCTGCGGCAAAAATGAGGTATGCCAGAACCATTGTGAGATCCACGTAGCTGGTAGAACGATATCTTTTAGGGTGTGAGTGTTGCAGCTTAGATAAAGGTCGATAGTTATACGACCACGTTCCAGTGCTAATCTTTGACAACCAGAAATGGGAAGTATCGTCAGCTGCAATAATTCAGCAATAAGTGTAGCTGGCTGCATGTTTTGTAGCAGCGTTTGCAGTGTTTGCCAATGTTGTGCTGGCGCATCCGCGTTATCATCTGCCGCAAATACCAGCAGATGAAACTTTTGTGTCGGATGGTGCTGCATTTCTTTGCCACAATATTGCAGTAGCGCAGGTAATGCCTTGCTACCACAGCCGCCGAGATAGCTTATGGAGTGAGTTATAATTGTTTGTAACGATAGATTTGCAGCAGGCAAGGGCAGATAAATCTCCTGTAACAACCACAAGGATGTTACATAGGTTCTGAAATTGGCATTATTTTATCTATATTTATGGAAAGCTGACCACTTAAGCGTGTTAAAACAGCTAACATTGCGTCAGCAAATCGAAAGTACTTACAGTACGGAATGGATAGTAAAACATGAAAAGAGTTGTGATCACCGGTATCGGCATTGTTTCCAGCATCGGCAATAACAAGCAGGAAGTTACCGATTCCCTGCGTGCCGGTCGCAGTGGGATTACCCACTCTGCACAGTTTGAAGAAATGCAGCTGCGCAGTCAGGTATGGGGCAATGTCAAACTTGATCCAAGTGAATTGATCGATCGTAAAGCATTGCGTTTTATGGGGGATGCCGCCGCATATGCTTATCTGGCGATGAAAGAAGCCATTGAGGACGCTAATCTCACCGAAGAGCAATATTCAAATCCTCGTGTAGGTTTGATTGCCGGAACCGGTGGTGCTTCATCTGCGAATCAGGTACAGGCTGCTGATACTTTGCGTACCAAAGGTGTCAAGCGTGTCGGGCCCTATATTGTCCCGCGGATTATGTCCAGCACAGCCAGTGCGTGTCTGGCAACCCCATTCAAAATTAAAGGCATGAACTATTCTATTAGCTCAGCCTGTGCGACCAGCGCGCATTGTATTGGCCATGCCGTGGAACTGATCCAGATGGGCAAACAGGACATGGTATTTGCCGGTGGTGCCGAAGAGATTGACTGGACGCTGACCATGGGCTTTGATGCGATGGGCGCGTTGTCTACTAAATACAATGATACGCCAGAAAAAGCCTCTCGTACCTATGATGCGGATCGCGATGGTTTTGTGATCTCCGGTGGTGGCGGCATTGTGGTGGTTGAAGAGCTGGAACATGCGCTGGCGCGTGGTGCCAAGATTTATGCGGAAGTTATCGGCTACGGTGCATCATCAGATGGTTATGACATGGTGGCTCCAAGTGGTGAAGGTGCGGTTCGGTGTATGAAAATGGCGCTGGAAACTGTTGATACGCCTATTGATTACCTCAACACCCATGGTACTTCTACCCCGGTTGGCGATGTGCGCGAGTTGGAAGCCATTCGTGAAGTGTTTACTGATCACGTACCACCTATTGCTTCAACTAAATCATTGACAGGTCACGCCTTGGGCGCGGCTGGTGTGCATGAAGCGATTTACAGTTTGTTGATGTTGCAGAATGGTTTTATTGCCCCTTCTATCAACATCGAAACGTTGGATGAGAAAGCTGAAGGCTTGCCAATTGTGCGTGAATATCGCGATGCTGATCTGAAAACTGTAATGAGCAACAGTTTCGGTTTCGGTGGCACCAACGCTACGCTGGTGATGCGTAAATATCAGGGATAATTCCCGTTTAATGAATAATCAAAAAGGAGGCTGCGGCTTCCTTTTTTGTTTTTGAGTCTTGGGATGACAACGGACGCTATCCCGGATTTAAGGTAAACTAATCCTTCCCCAGGATCCTGTACTGGAAAGAACGAGATAATGAAACTGGTCGTAGATGAGAATATGCCCTACGTGCAGCAATTATTTGCACCTATGGGCGACATCGTTGCTGTCAACGGTCGGAAGCTTGATGCCGCGACAGTTGCCGATGCTGATGTACTGTTAGTTCGCTCCGTTACCCGTGTAAACGAAGCCCTGCTGCGCGATAACCACCAACTCCAATTTGTCGGTAGTGCAACGATAGGCACCGATCACATCGATATGGCTTATCTGGCTTCCAGGAATATCCCCTTCACTAATGCGCCTGGCTGTAATGCCACTTCTGTAGGGGAATATGTGTTTATTGCACTGTTGGAACTGGCGGCTAAATTTGGCACATCACTGAAACAGCGTAAGGTTGGCATTGTTGGCGCAGGTAATACCGGTAGCGCTGTTGCCAAATGCCTTAAGGCCTACGGCGTTTCGACTGTATTGTGTGACCCACCTAAAGCACGAAATGGCGACTCTCGCGAGTTTGCTTCACTGGAAACGTTATTGGCTGATTGTGATGTCATTACGCTGCATGTGCCGCTGACGGTTGATGGCCAAGACGCCACGTTTCATCTTCTGGATGAAACACGTTTGCGCAGTTTAAGGCCCGACACGTGGCTCATAAACGCGTGTCGCGGTGAGGTGATTGATAATCACGCCCTTATCAGCGTAAAAAGCGAGCGCTCCGATTTGGCATTGGTCATGGATGTTTGGGAAGGGGAACCAAATCCTATCAAAGCGCTGGTTGATATGGCCGATATCGCGACACCGCATATCGCCGGCTACAGTTTGGAAGGCCGTGCTAGGGGCACATTGATGCTGTATCAGCAATTGCAGCAAATGATGGGCATGCCAGCCAGCAAATCACTTGATGATCTGTTACCAAAGCGTTGGAATCCTCGGTTGCTGATGAATGCTGCGCCCACCGAAAAAGAGTTGCTATCGCTTTGCCGCTTCATTTATGACCTGCGCGATGATGATCGGCAATTCAGGAAAATTCATCAAATTCCTGGGGAATTTGACAATATGAGAAAAAATCACCGTCATCGGCGGGAATTCAGCGCTTTGGCTCTGGAAAACCTGAGTGGTTATGGGGTAGATTGGTTGTCCGAATTAGGTTTTTCTGGAGTCCATCGGTAAATGTCGCAAAAATATAATGTCGTTGTGTTAGGTGCATCGGGTGCTGTGGGTCAAACCATGATTGAGATCCTCGAAGAGCGTAACTTCCCGGTCGCTAACCTGTATCCACTCGCCAGCAGCCGCAGTGCCGGCAAAACCGTTACGTTTCACGGTAAAAATCTGGACATTCTTGATGTGGAAACCTTCGACTGGAGTAAGGCCCAGATTGGTTTCTTCTCTGCTGGTGGCGATGTTTCTGCTAAGTGGGCACCAATTGCCGCTGACGCTGGTTGTGTGGTGATCGATAACACCTCACATTTCCGTTACGAAGCGGATATTCCATTGGTCGTGCCGGAAGTGAACCCTCAGGCAATTGCGGATTTTCGTAACCGTAATATTATCGCCAATCCTAACTGTTCCACCATTCAGATGCTGGTTGCCCTGAAACCGATTTATGATAACTTCGGGATCTCTCGCATTAACGTAGCGACCTATCAGTCTGTTTCTGGTACCGGTAAAAAAGCCATTGAAGAATTGGCGCAGCAGAGCGCTAAGCTATTGTCTGGCACCCCATCTGAGCCAAAAGTTTACCCTAAGCAGATTGCGTTTAACGTGCTACCGCATATCGATAAGTTTATGGATAACGGTTACACCAAAGAAGAGATGAAAATGGTCTGGGAAACCCGCAAAATTTTGGGTGATGACAGCATTTTGGTCAATCCGACTGCGGTGCGTGTGCCAGTGTTTTATAGCCATTCTGAAGCCGTTCACATTGAGACTGTACAGCCCACTGATGCCGCATCTGTGAAAGCGGTATTGCGTGATGCCCCGGGGATTGTGTTGTTTGAAGATGACGATGATTACCCAACTGCGGTGACAGAAGGTGCCGGGACTGATCCGGTTTATGTCGGACGAGTGCGCAAGGACATTTCCCATGAACAGGGTATCAATTTATGGGTGGTATCGGACAATATCCGTAAAGGTGCGGCATTAAACAGTGTGCAAATCGGTGAATTATTGATTCGCGATTATCTGTAACGGCTTAGTTACCGTTCGGTTTATGTTAAAAAGCCTGCGCTGCCGCAGGCTTTTTTTGTTTTGCAAATGTGAACAGTAGCAGCTACTACATTTCTAGTTTATAGTAATCCCAATAAATACAAATGCCTAAAGCCAGTCATTTACAGGCGAATATCAGCGCTTGGAAGGGAATAGTTGATGAACTTTCGCACTTCATATCTCGTAGGCCTCACGGCCGCTTTTTTGGCCCTTAGCTCGCAGTTTGTAACTCCGTCGGTGCACGGGCAAGATTTGAAAGTTACCGGTCCCGACGGGCAAAGCAGGGAACAACCTCGGCAATATGGCCCGACGTCCACAAAAGATACCTTTTGGAGTATCGCAAATCAGGTTCGACCTGACAGCTCAGTCAGTATTTATCAGGTAATGGCCGCCATTTACGACGCAAATCCACAGGCCTTTACCAGTAATAATTACAACAGCCTTGAAAAAGGCATGTACCTGTTAATTCCCTCAAAAGAGGTGATGCTGGCTATCCCCAGAAGTCTTGCCCAGCAGCGAGCTGAAGCAGACGATAATGCGTGGAAACGGCATACATCCACATCTGCCCATGGCGCCGCTCCAGTGGCAAAATCTGCGCCTGTTGCTGCGGTAGCCACACCTAAAAAGACAACCACTAAATCTTTACCCGCTCTTGATGTTGATAATCTGCAGACAGAAAATCTGAAACTCACTAATGAACTGAGCCAGGTCAAAAGTCAGTTAACAGCGGCTGGTGTTGAGAAAACACAGCTGCAATCGCAACTTGAGGAACTGCAACAACGCGTCACAGTGTTGGAAGCGTCATTAAAAGCCGCCAGATCGCAGGTGGAGCAGTTACAAAGTGATTTAGCTGCTGCGAAGACAGTTAATGAAAATGTGGCGCCAGCAGCTCCTGTGGCGGCGAAACAAGATACCCCCGCAGTAACTGACAGTGCCAAAGCAGAAGCGACTGCTGAGAATGCTGAAGTTGCATCCGCTCCAGCACCTAAGCCTGTTGCTGCAAAAATTGCTGAAGCAGCAGTTAAGCAGCCACAACAACCGCAAGTTGCTCAAAGTGAACAGCCAGGAACGTTGTGGCGTACCATCATGGGGAATCCGTTGTATCTGGCGGTTGTTGCACTCATCCCTGCCGGATTATTGGGCTTCCTTGGCTGGTTCTTCTTCGGAAGACGTAAGGTCAGTACTGCTGCACCTGCCGCGCAAGGGAATTTGACCGCAGAGGACAGCATTCCGTCCCTGAATGCCCATGACGATGCAGCTGATTTGGATAGTGAAGATATTAGTGCCATTCACTTAGATGAACAAAATGAGCTGGATGAACAACTCAAAGATTTAGCGCAGTTACAGCCTGAACCTAAGACTTTGGATGAAGTTTCTTTTACCGGTGATATGCCTGAACATGAAATGTTCATTGACGAGGGAAGTGAGAAAGCTGAAGCGGAATTCAGTAGCGATGATGCGCAGTCGTTAGATGATTTGTGGGCGGAAGCGATGGGTGAGCAGGCTGAAGATACTGACACATCGCTTAAAGATGATGATTTTGAGTCGTTGTTAGAAGGACTGGAAGACACTGAAGAAAGTAAACCTGTGTCCCAAGAAGATATTTCTTTGGCGGATACGTTGCCAGAAGATGTGACTGCTGCACTGGAGCAAGAGTTTGGTGAGCAGGAAGTCGTGACTGCAACAGACTCTTTCGCTGAAACTGCAGAGCCAGAGCCAGAGCCAGAGCCAGAGCCAGAGCCAGAGCCAGAGCCAGAGCCAGAGCCAGAGCCAGAGCCAGAGGCAAAAGCTAAAGATAATTTTGTGATTGATTTCGAGCCTGATCCGGCGTTTGCACCTAAGGCTTCAGCGGTCGATGTAAATGCGGCTACCGCGCTGACGAAATCTACAGAAGAAGATCTTGATGCCGTCATCGCCGCTGAATTGGGGCTGGACGATGACAATGAACCGGAAGATACCGATGTAGATGCGCTGCTGGCAGCGCTGGAAACTAAACCACCGATTGAACCCCAATCCGCGCCTGATGACAGTTTGCAAGATGAGATCGCGGCTGAATTAGCGCAAGACCTGGCGGCTAGTGATGACGATGAACAAGATGCGGACGTGCTGTTAGCCGAACTTGAACGCGATGCTGAAACTGAAGATGACACCGACGATTTGTTGAAGGCTGCGCCAACGATTGCCGCCACTGTCGATGAAGAAGAGACAGAACTTTCGTTGGAAGACGAATTGTCAAAATCCACTACAGCGAGTGATGACGATTTGGATGCGCTGCTGGCAGAACTCAGCGCCGTTGAAAAGAAAAAGCCAGTTGCCGATAGCCGTCGACTCAAGGAAAAGGATGCTGGCTTTTTTGATGATCTTAAAGCTCCAAAATCAGCTCAGGAAGAGGAGATTGAAGACTATGACTTGTCATTGGATGCCGAACCGCTGGATGTCAGTGATGACGAACTATTAAAGCGTTTTGCCAAAGAAGAACCGTCATTACCGGAAGATGATGGCTATGACCTGCATTTTGATGATGAGCAAGACAGTAAGTTAACCGTGGACGAAGCCCTTGCGGCATTGGATGCAGATGAAATTGCTAAAAGGCCTCTTAAATCGGTATCTGATGCCGATCTATCTGCATTTCAAAAAGAGAACGGTTTTATCGATATTGATAAGTTGTTGAACGATGCCAGCGACGAACCGCAGGAATCTGATCCTTACAAGGCATTAGATGTCGATATGGGTGATTTAAATGCTTTGGTAAACGAACAAGATCTCGTTGATGTCGATGACGAAGAAAATTCTGTCAATGCCAAATTGGACCTCGCCAGAGCCTATATCGAAATTGATGACCGCGATGCCGCCATGGCACTATTGAAAGAGGTGCAGATGGACGGCAATGAACGGCAGCAAGAGGAAGCGGAATCCCTAATGAAGGAAATTGAGTAGATCCGCAAGTTAACTGACGGCACCTGCGGGTGCCGTTTTTGTATACAAATGATAAAGGTAATGCTTATTCGGATACTCGCGAGGTCTTTTTGCAGCGGTTTCCGATTAGCGGATATGGTAGAATCCGCGGCCTTGAAAGTAAGGAGAAAATGATGCGGATTGCGCTAGGCGTAGAGTATGACGGCAGTGGGTATTTTGGCTGGCAGAAACAAGCTGAAGTGGATTCAGTACAAGGGCAGTTAGAACGCGCATTATCGATAGTGGCCAACGAACCCATTGAATTACAATGTGCTGGTCGCACTGATGCCGGTGTCCATGCTACCGGGCAGGTGGTCCATTTTGACACTACGGCTATCCGTAACGATGGCGCTTGGACCTTAGGTGTAAACGCTAATCTGCCTGATAATATCGCGGTGCGTTGGATGAAGGTGGTGCCAGAAGATTTTCATGCGCGATTCTCCGCGACTGCCAGACGTTATCGTTACATTATCTACAATCATAATTTTCGTCCTGGTATTTTGCGTCTTGGGGTGAGTCATTACCACGGTGAACTGGATGTCGCTAAGATGCATGAAGCTGCGCAATATCTGCTTGGCGAAAACGATTTCACCAGTTTTCGGGCGGTACAGTGCCAGTCAAAAACTCCGTTTCGTAACCTGCACCGGATCAGTGTCAGTCGCCAAGGAATGTATGTCATCGTTGACGTTGAGGCGAACGCTTTTCTTCATCATATGGTGCGGAATATTGTGGGTTCCCTGTTGGAGGTGGGCTTGGGCAATCAACCCGTTGATTGGCTTGGTCAATTGCTGGCACTTAAAGATCGTACTAAAGCGGCTGCCACTGCCAAACCTCACGGTTTATATTTGGTACATGTGACTTATCCTGAACATTTTAACCTGCCTACTGTTGCTGCTGGCCCGTTATTTTTGGCGGATTGATTCAATTTTTTGTTAAATTTTAGCTAATACAACAGGTTATAAGAGTATAAAATGAACTCATCTGATTCCGTTAATGTCATTACCCCTCCCGCTGAAGACGCAGCTTTGCAGTGTTGGCTAGACTACTTGTTAGCCATCCATCCGCAGGAAATTGAGATGGGATTGGACCGTGTGGCGACGGTTGCTGGTCGCATGCAGCTGTTGGATTTAGCGCCAGCTAAAGTGATTACCGTTGGTGGGACCAATGGTAAGGGCACCACTTGTCGGATGCTGGAGCTGATCTTGCAAAATGCCGGATATCGGGTAGGGGTTTACAGTTCCCCCCATCTGCTGCGTTACAACGAACGGGTGAGAATACAAGGTAAAGATGCCTGCGATGAAGCATTTATCGCCGCCTTTAGCGAAATTGAAAAAGCCCGTGGCGAGGTATCACTGAGTTTTTTCGAATATGGCACGCTCGCCGCATTTAAGCTGTTTAAGCAAGCCGCTCTGGATGTCGTAATTCTCGAAGTTGGACTGGGTGGCCGTTTGGATGCCACCAATATTATTGATGCGGATGTCAGCGTCATTACTGCGGTTGACTTGGATCATCAGGCATTTTTGGGTAGTACCCGCGAACAGATTGGCTACGAAAAAGCGGCTATTTTCCGTCACCAACGCCCCGCGATAGTGGGTGATCCCGATATGCCCATCACGGTGGCTGACGTAGCAGCAGCAAAAGGTGCCATCCTCAAACGCGTCGGACAACAATTTGACTGGCAACAAACCAGTTCACAACATTGGTGTTTTAAGGGGGAGCATTGGCACCTGACTGATCTGCCAGTCCCTCAGTTACCGTTACCAAACGCTGCGACCGCATTGGCAGCATTGGAGTCACTGTTTGGGCAGATACCGCTAAAAGCGATAGTGCAGGGCTTGCAACAAGCCACACTGACGGGGCGCATGGAACATTTCCGCGAGCATCCATTGATCTTATTGGACGTTGCACACAATCCCCATGCCGCTCGCTATCTGGCCTCGCAACTTAACCAGTTACCTCGCCAAGGAAAACTTTATGGACTCTGTGGCATGTTGAAGGATAAAGATATTCACGGGGTTCTAAGTGTGCTGTCGCCGGTTGTTGATGAATGGTTTCTGGTCAGCTTACATAATGCTCGTGGCGCGACTGCTACAACTTTACATGAGGCTTTGCCTGCCACAACGCTCAGTCATCAATATGAGGACATGATGTCCGCCTGGCACGATTTATCATCACGCTTGCAACACTCTGATGTGGTAATTGTCTTTGGCTCCTTTTACACTGTTTCAGGATTCAAAGAAGTTGTCCAAGCTATTGGAAAGGAATAAGGATTTGTCGTCTCAATTTCACAACCGTTTGGTAGGCACCGTGGTGCTGATGGCGTTAGGGGTAATTTTTTTGCCGGATATTCTGGACGGTAAAAAGGAGCACCAGCAGGAGCAATTTACCGAAATTCCATTGCGGCCTCAGACAGACGTCGTGACGTCAGACGCAGCCAACAATAAAGTGTTGGATGAGCCCAAGTCGGCGCCAGCAGTTGTAGAACAAACTGTTGTTGATGAGTCGCCCAAAATTGCACCATCGCAGACAGCTGCAGTGGTAGAGACCAAAGTAACCCAAACAGAAAACAGTGTTCCAAAGGATGCACAACCTGCTCCAGAGGTGCAAAAGCAGCCGCAACCTCAGCCTAAAAAAGCAACGCAAGTGAGCTGGACAATTCAGCTCGGGGCCTTTAGTAATGCAGCTAATGTGAAAGGCTTAGTCCAACGGCTGCGCAGCAGTGGATATGCCGCTTACACGCTGCCTGACAAGCCGGTTGATGGCAAATTAACGCGGGTTTTTGTTGGTCCAGAAATATCGCTTGATAGGCTAAAGGAGCAGCAAGGCAAGATTGAAGCGCAGACTAAATTAAAGGGAAAAATCATTCAGTTTAATCCGCTAGAGCGCTGATGTTGGACTGCAAATATTTGTGTTACCGGGGGTGAGAATCAACTCACTCTCTGGTAAAATCCACGCGAAATTAATCACTGCTGGACACTTCTACCCATGGTTTGGATAGATTACGCCATCATCTTTGTTATTGGGCTTTCGACCCTAGTGAGCCTGATCCGCGGTTTTGCCAAGGAAGCGATGTCACTGGTCGTCTGGTTTGCGGCATTTTTTATCGCCAGCCAGTTTTACTTAGATCTCGCAAAACACATCACCCAAATTAACGATGAAATGCTGCGAAATGGGGTGGCGGTAGCCATTCTGTTTGTGGTTACGCTGATCATCGGTGCCATGGTGAATTACCTGCTGGGGCAATTAGTATCAAAAACAGGATTGTCTGGAACCGACCGCGTCTTAGGCGCGTGTTTTGGTATCTTGCGTGGCGTACTGATCGTCAGTGCAATACTGTTTTTCCTGGATGCTTTTACCGGCGCGCCTAATACCACTTGGTGGAAAAGTTCACAGTTGGTTCCGGAATTTGGCGTGGTGATCCAGTGGTTCTTTGATTATATGGAGCATGCCTCCAGCTTTGTACCCAAAATATAAAAATACTGTTATCAAAACATCTTACAGTGAGGAACCTTACCCATGTGTGGTATCGTCGGAATAGTTGGCCGCTCATCGGTTAATCAAACCATTTATGATGCACTTACCGTGCTTCAACATCGTGGCCAGGATGCGGCGGGTATAGTGACCGTTGATGGACAGGCATTTCGTCTGCGTAAGGCAAATGGTCTGGTGAAGGATGTGTTTGAACCCAAACACATGCAGCGGTTGCAGGGTAATGCCGGTATCGGACATTGCCGTTATCCAACGGCTGGTAGTTCCAGTGCCTCAGAAGCACAACCCTTTTATGTGAATTCTCCATTTGGTCTGGCGTTAGCTCATAACGGCAACCTGACCAATACCGTGGAACTGAGAGAAACGCTGTTAAAGAAACGTCGCCATGTCAACACAACTTCAGACTCTGAAGTGTTGCTGAACTTGCTGGCAGACGAATTGGATAAGACTGACAGCCTGATTCTGTCGGCAGATGAAGTTTTTGATGCCGTGACTCGGTTACACAATCAAACTCGTGGCGCTTATGCCGTTGCCGCGATGATTATCGGTAATGGCCTACTGGCATTTCGTGATCCTTTTGGCATTCGCCCGCTGATCCTAGGTAAGCATGAAACTGCTACTGGTACCGAATATATGGTTGCTTCTGAAAGCGTAGCATTGGATGCGGTCGGCTTTGAAGTGATGCGCGATGTGGCACCTGGTGAAGCGGTTTACATCACCTTAGATGGTGAGCTCTACACCCGTCAGTGTGCTGAAGCGCCGGTGTATTCTCCATGTATTTTCGAGTTTGTGTATTTTGCTCGCCCGGATTCCACCATCGATAAGATTTCTGTGTATGCCAGTCGTGTACATATGGGAACTAAGCTTGGCGAAAAAATTAAGAAGGAATGGTACGACCATGACATCGACGTGGTTATCCCGATCCCAGAGACTTCTGTTGACGTAGCGCTTGAAATTGCACGTTGCATGAACCTGCCGTACCGCCAAGGTTTTGTGAAAAACCGCTATATCGGTCGTACCTTCATCATGCCTGGGCAGCAACAACGTAAGAAATCTGTACGTCGCAAGCTCAATGCTATCAATGCAGAATTCAAAGATAAGAATGTATTGCTGGTAGATGACTCGATTGTGCGTGGCACTACTTCAGAACAGATCATCGAGATGGCTCGTGAAGCTGGCGCTAAAAAGGTTTATTTTGCGTCTGCTGCCCCAGAGATCCGCTTCCCGAACGTCTATGGTATTGATATGCCGACGTCAAATGAGCTGATTGCGTACGGGCGTGATGCGGATGAAATTGCCAAAATCATTGGTGCCGATGGCATCATTTTCCAGGATCTGCAGGACTTGGTCGATGCGGTGCGTATGGAAAATCCGGATATCAAACGCTTTGAAACATCAGTATTCGATGGTCATTACATCACTAAGGATGTGGATCAGGCTTATTTGGACCACCTCACTCAGCTTCGCAATGATGATGCTAAGGCAAACCGTAACCACGATATTGGCACTAATTTAGAGCTGCACAACGTTTGCCACCCATAACGTTAGTGTGTTAGCGGGTTAATTTACCAACATCAAGTCCCTGTATCTGTGCGGATACGGGGATTTTTTATGCAACATTTTTATAACTTGTATGTTATAACCCTTGTTCTGTTCACTTAATGCACACGCTTTGACCCGGAATGGATTATTTCTACGCAATGCTGCTGTTTGCTGTGTCGTCGTCCGTGACGCCGGGCCCTAATAACCTGATGGTCATGGCCTCGGGTGTCAATTTTGGTGTGCGGCGCAGCTTACCGCTATTAACCGGCATTTGTCTTGGCTTTACCTTGATGTTACTGCTAGTCAGTTTCGGTTTTTACCGGCTATTCATCATATTTCCAGTATTGCAGGTGGGGTTAAAACTTATCGGCTGTCTCTATCTACTTTATCTTTCATGGCTTATTGCCAGTAGTCATCGTGAGGTTTCATCTGATAGAGAAAATCAGCCATTCGGATTTATTAAGGGATTGCTGTTTCAGTGGGTCAATGCCAAAGCATGGATAGTCGCTGTAGGTGCTATTGCTGCTTTTACTGGCGGACAAGACGCAGGCATGACGCCCCAATTGCTGTTGGCGAGTGTTTTTCTGGTGATTTCATTTCCCTGCGTTGGCGTTTGGCTACTGTTCGGAACTGTATTGGAAAAATGGTTGGATAATGATGTACGTCGCAGAGGATTTAATGTAGCGATGGGGAGCCTGTTAGCACTATCCGTATTGCCAGTGTTGCGTGAACTTATCACCATGGAGTTTACTCACGGATGACGCCAAGATATCGTATGGCAAAGGTGGCAAAATGGTTACTCATATCGGCTTTGATATTATTGGTCGTTATTGCCGCATTATTTCTTGTATCGCGCTCACGGAATTATCAGCTATTTGGAGATCTGGTATCTCATGTTGATACTGATAAGCCTCTAGTAGCACTCACATTTGATGATGGACCTTCGAAACGTTATACCGCAGAGATATTAGCGGTATTACATCAATATCAGGTACATGCCACTTTCTTCGTGACCGGACGTGAAGCGTCACGGCATAGCGCTGAAGCACACGCAATTGTCGATGCTGGACACGACTTGGGAAATCATTCATGGTCACATTCACGGATGTTGTTACGCTCGCCATCGTTTATCGCCACGGAAATTGAACTGACAGACGCGGTTATTCGACAAGCGGGGTACTCGGGTGATATTTATTTTCGGCCACCCTATGGCAAGAAGCTGTTTTTGTTACCTTGGTATTTGGCGTCGCATCACCGCACAACCGTTACCTGGAGTATGGAACCTGACTCAGATTTAAATGCCGATGCCCACACGATTGCACAGAAGGTATTGGCAGAGGTCACTCCGGGCAGCATTATTCTACTTCATGTGATGTATGCGAGTAGGGATGCTTCCAGAGGTGCATTACCTTTGATTATTGAGGGGCTTCAGGGCAAAGGTTATCAGCTGGTAACGCTTTCCCAATTGTTGATGTCAGCTCAATAAAAAACGGCGCCAGATTGACGCCGTTTTATCGCAGGAATTACTTACATCGATCGTTAATTGCTGCTTTGTGCTTGGTTATGAATTTCGATTACACCATAGGCTTTGCCTTCAGCATGGCAGTAATAGCAGGTTTCATCACCGGCATTGTAGATACGGCCGCCACTGGCATCAGCCTCATAAACACCACCAAATTCTCTGGCGTGACCGGCCCAGTCAGCAACGTTGGTATGACAACCGGCACAAGTCGCAACTGTTGGCGATAATTCAGCGACTTGACCATCTGCTGTTGCATCTGGAGTGGCCACAATCTCTGAATTTTCGGTCTTCAACCCGGCAAAGTCCAACTGTCCTTCGTCATGACACGCACGGCAATTAGTTGCTGGTTGCGGATAAGTTGTTTCTTCACGCGTTGCGCCCATAGCCTTCACTGTGCGAGTTCCAGCATGCAGCGAGTGCACCATTTCGCGATAGTTAAGAGTATTGTTGACCGTACGGATCGATTTGATGTGATCAATACCAGCGGTGTGGTACATGTTGGCACCCATGTACGCCACGGTGTCGTTGTTGTGACAACTATTACAACTGCCATCAGTCAGTGAAGTTGCACTGACAGGGTTGTGACATGAACCACAGCTGTCATTGCCAGCAGCAAAGTTTGTGGCCAAAGTATGCGCATCCACAATCCGTTGCTGCATTTCACTGTCGTGACAGGATTTACACAGTGCTTCATCAGCCACTGCGGTGCGACTAGAAGCGGCACCAGTTAAATCCAGTCCATTATCGGAAATCACTTCAACATCAGTGTCTGCATCATCTGAACTACAGGCGACTGATGTGCGGCTGCTGCGATCAGCACAAACAACCATCTTCGCTTTAACCACGGCAGATGCTGTATCACCAAAATCAGCAGGAGTAATCCCAGAAATGGTAGCAGTTAATATATTAGCACTGCTGCTTACTGTAACGTTGTCACTGTTTTTGCTGATATCCCACAACTTATGTTGACCGTTGTTTTCTGGTCGTACTAATACATCGGGATTGCCATTGACTACCAACCACAATGCACTAATAGCAGTATCAGTGGTTGGCAACACGTTGCTCTTGGCAAAATTAACGGTCACGGTGAGCGAATCAACGCCTAAACTCACAGTTCCCATTGTCATGGCATACTCTGCTTTCACCGCGCTGCGGGTCTCAAATAATTGGTCATGAATGAGACCGGCACCTTTAGGATTGGTGTCGTCAGGGTGACATCCGGCACAGCTATTTGCCCAAGCATTCGGGAACAAATCCCTATCGTGGAATAATGACGCTGCTGTACCGTCCCAGTCACTCGGTGCTTCGCTGATTTTATCTTTATGACAGCTCAGACAACTGTTATTGGTTGGGATGTAGTACTGGCTAGCTTGTGCGGTGGCATCGCTAATATGACAGCTCTGGCAGTCCGCAATTTCACCTGGGTAGTGCACACCACTGAAATTGTTAACGCTGGCGTTATGTCCCACGATTTTATAGTCAGCTTGATGGATCTTATGTACCAAGGTCGCCATATCAATGGGATTACCTGTCTCAGGATCAGCTGAATAGGTAGTGTGGCACATTACACAGCCTTCAAACGCATAACGTTTACCACCATGCATCAGCAGACGTTTTTCTGTGTCACTACGATCGGCAGTATGACAACGATAACAGGCTTGCTCCGGATCAATCACTTGTCTGTCTTCATCTGCCTCAGCAACCGCGCCGGTAGCTGGAATAAAGTCATAAGTCGTATTGATCAACATAGTGCTGGGATCGCTATCACTGCTTGGCAACAGTTCCAGATAAACACGTGTTGTCGCGTTGGCATCATAGCTGGTATCCAAGCCGTCAAACTGAGAATAGTCACCCAGCGCTTTACTGAATGTATAGCGATAATGGCCACTGCCAAGGTTTTCAATACAATCCAGTTTGCAGCTGGTTTCTATTCCGGCTTGCCATTCAGTAGCCGCTTTAGTGCCAGCACCAGTTCCTGGTTCAACTTCATTATTGATGTAGCTGATCCATTCCTTGCTCTCTGCCATCTCATCTTTAGTATTGTAATCGGCCACTGCATCTTTGTTGGTACGCAGAGGTTGTGGTGTCCCGAGTTTGGCGATACCTACACCTAAAGAGGCAATGCTATCGAGCTTATCTAAGCCTATAACTGCCACACCATTTGCATTGCTCAAGTAAAAGTCCACACTGACGTTTTTACTATCATCAATGCTGACAGATTCAATCTGAGCACTTAATGTTGTGGCGTCGCTGATATCAACTCCAACATCTGTGACGGGGGTTGTAGTATCAGTATCCGTTTGGTCATTATTACTATCATTATTATTGTCATCGGAACAACCTGTTAATATTCCAAAACCTAATGATAATAATGCCAACCACAAAATATGGTATTTGGTCTTCATATATTCCATTCCTTTTATAGAAATTTGTCGGGCTCTAAATAGGAATGCATCCGCGAATATACTCTATTAATTTATATGGGTATGTGTGTGATGAATCTCAGGTATTTTACTTGTTGATTTTATGTAATGCTTATTTCATAACATATTCGTTTTGTGGAAAAAGGATTTGCAATATATGCAAAACATAAAAAATAAATTTGAGGACCGCTGCAAAGGTTTTTATTAAAGCGCATATATTACGTTAAGTGTGACTTTGGTAAGAAAAAAGTAACTTTTTATTTAATTATTATGACTCGTCGGGAATATATCAGGATGCATATTTTTATTATATTTCTTTAGCTAATAAAGGGAAATAAGATGATCACCAGACGAGGAATGCTGAAAGGTAGTATGGGAGTAGCTGTAGGTACAGTATACAGCGGCACTCTCATCAGCTTTTTAACAGGCTGTAACAGCGATAACAACGATACCACTAAAGATAACACAGGTAACGGTGACTCCGTAACTGTAACCCCCGGCGGCTTAATGGTCGTAAATCCAATACTTTGCGTCGGCTGTCGTCGTTGCGAAGCTGCATGTGGATGGAACCATGAGGGCGATGTCGGCCCAGTGATTTCAAGGGTAAAAGTTGCACATAATATGAACTATGGCCCATTGGGTGTACAAGCTGATTATTATGAACAATGTGGCGATGCGGGTAATTTTGCATGTGTTCCGCAGACTTGTCACCAATGTAACGTATGTATGGAAGTTTGTCCGCAAGGGGCAATTTCTGTTAATGAAACAACCGGTGCAAGAGTAGTTGACGAATCACTTTGTGTGGGTTGTGGCTATTGTGCTGATAAATGTCCGCAACAAACTATTAAAGTTGTTAAAAGTAAAATGAAATCTGTTAAATGCGATCTCTGCGGAGGCGATCCTAATTGCGCACAAGTTTGTGCAACTGGTGCGATTAAATTTTATACCTGGGATGAAGCAGAGGAAGCATTAGAAATTTATAACAACTATACCGGTTTGGTCGAATAAGAGGTAAAACAAATGACTATTAATTACGGCGGATGGGCGGGTAAAATTTTATGGGTAAATTTAACTACCAATGAAATTTGGACTGAGTCCACTGAAAATTATCTCGATTATCTTGGGGGTTCAGGTATTGGTTATAAAATCCTGTGGGATCACCATGTGGATGGCCAATTAGGAACCGATCCTGAAAACGTTATTGTATATTCCGTAGGTCCATTAACCGGTTCAGGGGCTATTTGCTCCGGTCGTATGACGGTAACTTCTCGTAGTCCTGCAGTACCTGGTCATCTGATCACCGATGGTCACATCGGTGGTCATATCGGTCCTGAACTGAAATATGCTGGTTATGATGCGTTAGCTGTTGTTGGCGCCGCGAGTGAACCTGTCTGGATCAGTATCGCGGATGATAAGGTCAGTATTGAGTCAGCTTCTGGTATTTGGGGCAAAGGCATTTTTGACAGCTTAGCTGCTATCACCAAGGCGATGGGGGCTGCTTCACAGTGCTTCGCGATTGGGCAAGCTGGTGAAAACCTGGTTCCTATGTCTGGGTTTATGTGCCCAGGCGGCCACGCTGCAGGTGGTCACGGTGCCGTAATGGGTTCTAAAAACCTGAAAGGTGTCGGTATCTTGGGTACTGGAACCTGTAAGATTAACGCTACTCGTGATGAAATGCGTGATTTGGATGATCATATTCTCGGCATCATTGGTTCTAACAACAACAACGTCGTGCCTTCTACTCCGCAATCTTGGACTGAATATTACAGCTCTGGCAGCCGTTGGAAAGCCCGTGATGAAATCACCTGGGGGGCAGCGGATGAGCCTGTTGAATTAGGTGAAGTTGCCTGGGATGAACGTAACCGCATCGGTTATCGCTGTTCAATGGCAGAAATGTATGTTGGGGTTGAATATACCAACAAGTGGCTAAAACGTATGGGTGGCTGCCACGCTTGTCCTATCCGCTGCTACTGTGAACTGAAGGTGCCAGAACTCAAGAGCCGTTTCAATTTCAAAACTGAATACTACACCAATACTTGCGGTGGCTTTATTTGGGGTAACTACCTGATGCCAACCACCAGCGGTACTGAAGAATACGCGTTAACCGCAACAGTAGGTGGTTATCTGCGTGATGACTACGGTATCTTCAGTGGTTACGGGTTGACTCACCACATGTTTAAAGACATGAAGAAAGCTGATCTGTTCAAGAATCTGCTGTCAGCTGAAGAGTATGCCGACGTACCATGGGAACTTTGGGATAATAATGAACCTGAATTCCTGGTGGATCTGTATCCACGTATCGCGTTCCCGGACAATTATGCTCATGAAAATATCCTGGGTCGTATGATGGGCGACCCGGCAACCTATATTGATGTGCTGAAGCTGGATGGAACTAACCCTGCAATCGATAACTGGAATATTTATGCAGAGTCCGGTGTGCATCTGTTTAACCGCAGCATGAAACATGCACTGCACCATGCCAGTGAATGTGCCGGACAGGTGGGTTCTTTGATCAACGTGATCTTTAACCGTGACCCAATGTGCCACTCTCATATCAATATTGTGAACGCCGGTTTGCCGCATGACTTAATTGCAGAAATTTGCGCTGAACAGTTTGGTGAAGGGGCTTTTGACCCGGTTAAAGCCTACACCCCAATCAATGAAGCCAAGGTGAAGTTTGCCAAGTGGTGTATTGTGAAGAATATGCTGCATGACTCTCTGACCATCTGTAACTGGGTATTCCCATTAGTAACCTCACCTGATGTCAACAAGAACTATCGCGGTGATACTACTATTGAAGCACAGATGTATAGCTTGATTACTGGTGATGAAGTTACTGAAGCCGAATTAGACACAATGGCTGAACGCACCGTACAGTTGCACCGAGCATTTACCGCATTGGAAATGAATTCTACCAACTTACGTACTGATCACGATGTCTTGTCCGACTGGGTGTATGACATAAATCCAGACTTGGCATTCGGCGATGCCGGGACCATTAAGATGGACCGTGATGATATGCAGACTGCATTGACCATGTTCTATGAAGCTTGGGGCTGGGATAGTGAAACAGGTATTCCAACCCGTGCTACTCTGGAATCATTCGGCCTGGGTTATGCGGCTGACAAACTGGAATCCAAAGGTCTGTTACCGGGGTAAACGATGATGCAGGATCTGGTGAAATACATCAGACTCTTCAGTCAACACGGTCGGCTGGTGACGCTGCCACAAGTGGTAGCGGTCATCGGTCAGTCGGACGATGAAGAAGAGACCGAAGATGTTGTAGGACAGTACATTCAGTTGGTACTGGCACCGGAATATGCAGATATCTGTATGCGGCAGTCAGCGGACGAGTATTATTTCTTTTCGAGGAAACATATCGTTGAGAGTTATGCGAACCGTTGGCTGGCTATCCGGCGAGGTGAAGTGCTTCAGACGTTAGTCAATCAGGTACGAGATTTCAGTTGTCGACATAAAGCGGTTGTCGAGGAAATTGTGCTACGTAGTAAGCCATATGAGCTCGACAACGAGAGTCAGCAAGCTTTACGCGAACAACTGGATGCAGACCCTGAATGTTGTGATATCGCTTATGCGATTAATGCTAAAGGCGAGGGCTACTACTACTCCACCCGAGGCTTAACGGCAAGATATGCTAAAGTGCTCGCAAACTATGATCCCTATGAGTGGTCATGTTGAAATTGCTGGTAAATATTACTCATCATTGCTAACTATGCTATTAAGAGCATAAGTCCCAGTTATTGGCCACTCCTTCACCAGAGTGGCCTTTTTTATAATGGATTCTTACTGTAATTTTTCCACTAAATCCAACTGCGCCTGTTGAGGATCTGCTACTGCTGCGGTCGCAGATTTACCTTGTGGTGCCACCCAGAGGATCTCGTCAGCCGCGGTGTTATATTTTGGCCACAAGGGTAAATCAGCACCATTGGGATTACCGGTTTTCGCAAAATTGACCCAGTAGGCTTGCATCATGCTGGCCACGGCTTTGTCATCCGTTGATGTTTGAGCACCATAAACAGCATCAAGCGTATTAAAAATATAAGGAATTTCGCTGGCATGTGGCGCTCCTTGCCAAGCGTTTCGGCGACTGCTGGCCACATAACCGAAACGATATTGCCATACTGGTGTGCCGCGTTCGGCAAATGCGCGAGCGACAAAACGGGCAGGTTCCAGCATCAATTTTTGCATAGCGATATGCTGTGCCAAGGCGTCTGTGTCTGCAATTTCTTGATAAGCACTTGTGGCTGCAGCTGTGTTAGCAGCGAACTGCGCTAATACCGTCTCCCGATGGTCAGGCTTTTGCAATACAAACCCTAAATCAGCACTGTTGGCACCGATCAGTAACGGGACTCTGGCAAAATCGCCTTTGAGATAAGCTTCTTGCGGCTCTTTTTCAACGACCTGTCCATCGGTCATCGGCCCTGAGTAAGTTTGGCGATTTTGCGACATGGTCTGAAGGTTTAGATCCCCCGTGACGTCTGCTGCCGGTAATGCTCGCAATTTTTCTAACGCCGCCTTATCTGTGCCCATTACCCCGTGCGCTTGAGCAAACGCCATTCCAATCGCGGCTGCTTGTGACCAGCTTTGCTCTCCGTTGAGACTATGGCGCCCGTTACCGGATTGAATGATCGCTTTTTGGAATAAATCTCGTCCGAAACGGCTGCTAAGCAGGGCATTGATGGCATAACCCCCGGCTGATTCACCAAACAGCGTCACATTGCGTGGATCGCCGCCAAACTGGATGATATTGTCCTGTACCCAGCGTAATGCTTTGATTTGATCAGTAAGTCCGAAATTGCCAACAAACATGTTGCCGTCCATTGCTGGATGGGCAAAAAATCCCAGTCGTCCAAGACGATAATTGAAACTGACAAATATCACCCCAGCTCTGGCAAACGCCGCACCATCATATACAGGAGATGCACTTCCTCCATTGACGAAGCCTCCGCCGTGAACCCACACCATGACCGGTGTCGGTCCCCTAAACTGGCTGGGACGCCAGATATTGAGCGTCAGACAGTCTTCGCTGTAATTGTCAGGCAAGGGCACTGCATCACCAGGAAATGTTGCCTGCATACAACTTGGGCCAAACGCGTCGGCTTTACGGATCCCACGCCACGACGGTGCGGTAAGCGGTCGCTGCCAGCGTAATTCGCCTAACGGGGGTTTTGCATAAGGAATACCTAAAAAGACATCAATGCCCTGTTGCTGTATACCTTCTAAACGTCCTGATTGAATTTGCACGATAGGACCGGACTGTGCGTTTGCCAATATTGCAAAACACAAACAGCCGCAGGCTGCCATCCATTTCACCAGATTCATGCCATCCCCTTATGTTGTCTTAGCTTATGGCGGTAATAAATCGCCACATGATACCGCAAAGCTGACATAAATGTGGTGTGGACGCGAGGAGGATTATTTGAGTTGTTGGCTTAACTGCGACTAGCAAGCGCCAGTTTTATCCCTAGAGATATAAATAGGGTGCCGACGACTTTGTTGATAAGCATTCCAATCTGTTGGTGGCTTTTCAAACGCTTTCCCGCAGTGGCAGCCAACAGCGCCAATAGCAGGCAATAAATCATGCTGTTGAATTCAAAAATGAGTCCTAACAACAAAAATGCCCAGGCTTTATGATCGGCATCATGGCTGATAAATTGCGGTACAAATGCCAGGAAAAACAACGCTACTTTTGGATTCAAGGCGTTGGTAAAGAAACCTTGTACATAGATCTGTCGCAAAGATTCTGTTCTGTGCGGTGCCGCTTGGTCTACCGCGTCATGGCTAACTTTGGGCCGGTGCCACAGTGCTTTGATACCGATGTAGATCAGGTAAGCGGCTCCGATGATTTTCACAATGGTGAAGGCGGTAGCTGAGCTGGCTAAAATGGCGGACAGTCCCAGTGCAGCAGCAAAAATATGCACCAATAAGCCACTGCCAATCCCTAACGCCGCAATACAGCCAGCACGCCATCCTTGTGCGGCACTTTTGGTGACAATCAACAGCGAATCTGGCCCAGGAGTGAGATTGAGCAGAAAACCGGACAAAATGAAGATAGCAAGATCGTGTGTCCCTAGCATAAGTGCCGTATTCCTATGTTAATCATTGTTGACTGGCGATTCGGTAACTGCGAAGGCAACCGCCTTTTCGGCGTGAATTGCGGTAGTATCAAGCAGTTTTACCTCGGTATCCTGTTGCTGCACTAACAAACCGATTTCAGTGCAGCCAAGGATCACGGCCTGCGCTCCTCGCTGTGCCAAGTCATGAATGATATCGAGATAGGCGGCTTTGGACTCAGACAGAATTTTCCCGGCACAAAGCTCGTCGTAAATGATCCGGTGCACAGTTTGCCGAGCCTCAGTGTCTGGCACCAATACTTCCAGTCCAAATTTTTGCTGCAGACGCTCGCGATAAAATTCCTGCTCCATGGTAAAAGCGGTTCCCAGCAAACCAACGGTGTGGATCCCTTGTTGCTGTAATACTTCACCGGTGGCGTCAGCAATATGCAGCAGCGGAATATCGATTTCTGCGGCGACCTGATCGGCGACCTTATGCATGGTGTTGGTACAGATCAGCAGTGCGTCAGCCCCAGCTTTTTCAATAGATTGTGCGGCATTTATCAGAATCTTTGCCATCGCATCCCAGTCGCCCAGTTTTTGCAACTGTTCAATTGGGGCAAAGTCGATGCTGTACAGCACCATTTCTGCTGAATGCAGGCCGCCCAGTTTGGCATTTACGCCTTGATTGATTATTCGATAATAACTTTGGGTACTTTCCCAACTCATGCCGCCGAGTAAACCTATCTTATTCATACCGTTCCTGGACTGATTGGTTGTCTTTTTTTAGGTCTTTGCGCAGCAGATAGTCGGTTTGTGGATCATCACCCATGTTAAATATATGCTGCCCAATACGATAAAACCCATTTCGCTTATAAAAGGCAAGTGCTTTCTGGTTATGTTCCCAGACCCCTAAAAATAACCACTGCTTTTGCTGCTCGTTGGCGATATTAATGACAGCGTTCAGTAGTTGCTGACCGAGTCCTTGCCCTTGATATCGACGTAAAACATAAATGCGTTCTAATTCGAGCGCGTTGGGGTCATTGAATTCGGTTTGCGCAGATCCGTTATTAATTTTGAAATAGCCTGTGACTTGGTCGTGCTTATATGCCAGAAAAAATTGGCTGTGCGGCTCTGCCAATTCATCGCTGAGTCTTTGTGTATTAAATGCCTGTTGCAAATAGCTTTGCATATTGGCAGGCGTATTAGCTGCCTCAAAGGTTTCGACGTAGGTTTCAAGGCTAATTTGGCGCAGTAATGTAAGGTCTTTGGGGTGGCAGGGATTAAGTATCACTGGGTTAAATCCTTAGCGACTGCGGGCAATGTTGATAAAGGATTGAAATCGATACGATATATCGCCATTGGGACTCGCAGATCCTGACTGTTATGGCGCATTTCTTCGGCAATCTTCTTCATCCCCACATGTTGCATGACTTTACCTGACGCGGGATTACTCACAAGGTGAACTGCACTGACGGCAGTCAGTTGGTAAATGCGCTGAGCGTTCTCTAACAGTGCTTGGAGTGCTTCAGAACAGTATCCTTGATTACGATAAAGCTTACCGATCCAGTAGCCGGTTTCTGCCTGATTATCTTCAGTCGCGGTCAGACTGATGGCACCAATTAAGGTGCCTGAACTTCTCAAGCTAATCGCCCAGGCATAGCTGTCATAACATTGTGCCAGTTGTTGCTGAAGTTCCAACCACACTCTGGCATCGTCTTCGTCATAGGGGGATGGAATGTTTAAGGTGTTTTCGGCAATCACGGGGTCATTTGCCAACTGCGTTATCGCCGGAATATCACTGAATGAAAAAGGCCGTAACAGCAGCCGTTCGCTACTGATAAAGGCGTGTTGCTTAGCCCTAAACATTTTAAATATCTCAAATATGCGGTTTCGGTGTGTTCTGCACAGCTGAATTATGCCAACTTACCATCGTGACAGATAACAAATTGTAACTCTTCACAGGTTTCTCCTTTGTATTGAGCCTGGCGACATAACTCAAGTTGCATGCCGGCATGTTGTAGCGCTTTTATACACGCACGGTTGCGACGGTCAGTACAAGCAATGACGCGAGTGACCGGCGTCGTGCTAAAGATCAATTCGAGTAGCGAGCCACAAACTTCACGGCCATAACCTTGTCCTTGGGCATCATGGGTAATGCTTAAGCCGAATTCTGCTTCATCAAGCGCCTCGGAAAGCCAGATCCCGACATCACCAATCAGTTGTTGGTCCGAAAGTCTGACAACAGCCAATTGTTGCCATTGACCCGCCACCGGGAATGATAATTGGCTTTGCGCGTCTACAAATTGTTGGCTCTGTTCAAGTGTATGTGGTTCCCAGCCCTGAAGTTGTGCCACTCTGGGATCACTGCGATACCCGTGAAAATGATGTAGGTCCTCAGGACAAAACGAACGCAACATGACCCGTTGTGCACGCCAAGGGAGCGGGGAGGTGTTCACGATTTACGAAATCCCGTCAGCAAGAACACCGGATAATCACCATAGGGTTTACGCGCCACGCTGGCATTGATCACTTGAACCTGTTCAAAACCTGCCCTACGGGCTGCTGCGGCAATCTCTTCGTGTTCAAAACCAAAATGAAAAACACCAGTATCATCCGTATGGAAACTGCCATCTTCTTTATCCAAATCAGCGATGGCGATAAAGCCACCTGGATGTACCATTCGCTCAAATTTGGAAAACATGGCATCAATGTTTTGGATGTGGTGCATGGTCATGGAGGAAATAATGCCATCGAACTGCCCGTCAATGTCTGTCTGCTCCAGATTGGCCTGGATCATTTCAAGCTCACAGGGCAAATTCGCCTGCTTTTCCGCGAGTTGTTGATTCATTGAGGCAGAGATATCTACGGCAGTAATTTTGCGCACATTGGGTGCAATACGTTCCAGCAATAAACCTGTGCCTGAGCCAAAATCCACCAGATGCATCTCGTCGCTGAGGGCTATCTGACGCCGAATCGCATCTGCAATATTGCCAACGTTGTCCACTCGGTTGTTATCTTGTTCGTATATTTGTGCTTTGTGGGAAAAGTAATCTTTACTCATGTTGTCTATCCGTTGTTCAGAATTCCGGTCAACAAAACCGCAGCAGGATGTCCGCCGTTATAGCAGGCGTCTTTATCGACAATCAAGGCAATCAGCCCGAAATCGCTCTTTTTAATCGGTAATAGGCGGCAGTTGTGAAAACGCAGGGATTGACGCGCATTCTTGCGCCCAGTTGGCTTGACTGGCGGTAAAAATATGCGCTTGGGGCTTTATGGGGACTTTACCGTCGATACATCCGGCAGGCACCATGAGCAAATTTTGCTGGGACAATACTGTCGGTATCGCTGCCCCACAAATACTGCAAAAGCTTTTTTGGTGTCGTGTCAGCGGGTGTTGATAGAACGAAATTTTTTCAGCACCTGACAACCATTTTAGCTGTGCTTGCGTTGAAAACAGATTGGCGGCATGCACTGAGCCGGTGTCTTTTTGGCAACGATGACAATGACACAACAGAAATTGTTCGAAATCACCTGAGATTTCAAAGGTAATGGCACCACACAGACAAGATCCGCGGGTTATTTGCATGATGTCTTACTCCGTGTTGCCACAAAAAAGCGTCAGTTCACCGATGCTTTTTATAAAACAGAACTCTGTTTATAAAGAAATCGGTAACTGGAACCATTCAGTCCATTAAAAATAACACTTTGCTGTACCGCATCCCAAAGATATGGCTGATCAGTGTAGGGATTATGCAGTGTGGATTGCGACAGATGCTGTTGTAGTTCGGAGGCACTTAAGCCGCGGCTACGAAATTCTGCCAACATCACTGACATGCGGCGCAGACCCTCAAGATCGGCAACTTTTGCGGCATAACTTCCCAGTGCGACATGATTTCCCGCCAACATGAGTTCTCCTACGGGGTTGTATAGCTTGAATGGCACGCCGGCGGCAATTTTGTTGGGAGGCAGATTATTCAAATGCTCAATCGCCGCGGGTAGCTGTTCATAAGTCACTTGTAAGGTATCGTTGATTGACAATACGAGATCAGCGTAGCGATTGGCGGATTCTTGCTTTTGTATCAAGGGTTTGAGCAGCCGTATGTTTAAGTCATTAGCAATGGAACTGTCCATTTGCTGTGAGCGTAAATCGTGCTTAATGGTGTTATTAAAAAGTGCCCATTCGCCTGCCAGCGCAGGCAACATCGCGCGTTCTTCATCATTGAATGGCAATGCCCAGATTTGCGGTGTCGCGGCGGCAACATTGTCGGGGGTTAATTGTTGTAAGATCAAATTAGCCCAACCCAAGTCATTCTTAATCAAACCGGTAATCACTAATTTACTCAGCAGGGTATCTGCGTCAGCCAATGCTTTACGCCAGAAATGGATATCGGCGGACAACAACCGATTTACGGCAATTGCGTCCTGTTGGGTTGCTAATAACCAAGCGTGAGTCATCAGCAGCGTCTGTGCTTTGGTAATCAGTCGATAATCAGGCATCGGTGTTTGCGTGCTTACAGGCACATTTTCGTGCCATTCGTTGAATGCCAGCAATTTCTGGTAGCGCGCTAATAGCCAATCTTGTTGCTGTAGCAATGATGTTAGCTGATCCTGCTCTGCGATAAGCTGTTGCTGGCAGGTCAAATTCTGGAATTGGCAGGTAGTGGCAAGTTGGGTGAAGACCGCTGGAAACATAGGCGTTGGGCTATAAATGGTTTTATCAGCCTCACGGACGTTGCCATCAGTATTAAATGTCTGATTAATTACTTTGATACGGTCATTGCCAAAGTGGAGCGGATCGATATCCGATGCGGCAGCAAAGCCCATGACATAGGCATAGGCATTATTGCCTGTTGCCGCTTGCATGCGTTGTTCGGTAAATCTTTGGAGTTGGAGGGCGGAAGCTGAAGGCTCGCTATCTCGCATATTGGCAGCAAGTAGGAGCAGATAAGCACAAACGACAAATGCCAGCAACGACAGTAAAATCCACGAGAGTCCTTTCATAACGCCTTTAATCATTTTCATCATATCTCCCTGATGATGATGTCGTAGCGGGTGTAAATTCTGTACCACGACAATATAACGGCCCTGACCAAAATTTATACACAAATTACTATTAAATAGCAATCTAACAAAATATTAACCATATGAAAATAATATAGATTTATAAGCACGATAATTAACAGATTTATGCGGGTGGCCAAGGATATTGGCGCTAAATTTAACGCTATAATAGCGCCGTGGTAATTCAAGATATAAAGATGAGCAAAGATGATGACAGAAGTAAAAGTGGAAGAGCTAGCACTAGGACAAGGTAAAACTGCTGTAAAAGGAGCATTGATCACCGCGCATTACCGTGGTTGGCTCGAAGATGGCACCGAGTTTGACTCCTCCTATAAGCGCGGTCAGCCTTTTCAAACAGTCCTGAGCAATAAGAAAGTGATCGCCGGATGGGTAGAAGGGATCACCGGGATGCAAGCGGGGGGAAAGCGACGGCTATGGGTGCCAGCGCATCTGGCCTATGGTGAACGCCAGATGGGCAACATGATCCCGGCAAACAGCAATTTGAATTTTGAAATTGAACTGTTAGAAGTCCTGACTCGGGATGATTAGTGTTGATAATCAGAGGGATTTATATCCCTCTGATCCTCTCACATCAGGCAAAACTGAACTGAAGTTCGAAATTCACATTGGCCATCTGCTTTTGTTCCCGTTGCAGATCTTTGACAAAAAGACTGATGCGATGCTTGGGCTCTTTTAAGGCAAGTGTTAAGCCTCGTTCCGTGCAACTGACATTGCTGATGTGCACACTGCTGGCAATGCGACCAAGATTGAGCAGCACCGCCAGGCGTAATAACGAAATCAGGCGGATTGACAGCAGCTTTTCTGACGGTTCCAGTAACGTTAGACGCTCCAGATCCAGCTTTTTACGCTGATTACCAATCAATCGAGCCAGTAACTGTTGCTGCTGCTCGCCAAACCCCGGCATATCACTGTTTGCAATGATATAGGCGCCATGTTTGTGATGCGCGCGGGAGCTGATATGAATACCGGTTTCATGCAGAATTGCCGCATATTCCAGGGTATGACGATGATTTTGTAAGCCCCAGCTTTCCGCAACGCCATTAAATAGCGTGATCGCTGTATTACGGACTTTCTCCGCATGTTGATGGTCGATATGGTAAAGCTGCGCCAAGCTATCAACGGTTCGTTGGCGCACGTCACTGTAAGTGCCGATCCCCGCTAATTCATACAGCACACCTTCTCTTAGTGCGCCATTGGCAAACTCCAGCGAGATGACGGGCAACCGACGGAAAAAACTGATCAGTATTGCCAGCCCGGCTGGCAGTAGTGGTGTTCGTTTGCTATCCACATTATCCAGCTGAATTTTATTGATATGTCCCCACGCAATCAGTTTTTGTTTTAACTGTTTCAACCGCGCCATGGTAACCGTGTCATCGCCGAAAAATTGCAATAACGCTTCGCAGATGGCTTTGACACTGCCGGAACTACCGAGCGTGAGGTCCCAGTTACCCGTAAAGTATTCTTTAGAGAGTGAAGCAAACTGTTTATCTGCGGCACTGAGCGCGGCATTAAATGCTGCAGCACTGATAACGCCATCTTTAAAAAACCGCTGATTATAACTGACACAGCCGCAACGCAGACTGGACAACGAACTGGCTCGAGTGCGACTGCCTACCACAACCTCGGTGGAACCACCTCCAATATCAATTATCAGATTCCTGGCCGCTAATACTTGAGTGTGGGCAATACCGCTGTATATGAGTCGTGCTTCCTCATGACCGGATACTACTTCAATTGGGTAGGGCAGTACTTGTTGCGCAGCCTGAAGAAATGCGTCGCGATTTTTGGCAACCCTCAAGGTGTAAGTAGCAACCATGCGGACCTGCGGAATGGGTAAACTGGAAAAGCGCTGTTTGAACTCTTGCAGACAGGCAATGCCGCGGGTAATTGCGGCATCACTAAGAACATTGTCATTATCCAAGCCGTCGGCTAGCTGTACCAGTTGTTTCTCTTTATGCAGTATCTGAATACTACCGTCTTGTTCTCTGGCAATCACCAGATGAAAACTGTTGGAACCCATGTCGATGGCAACAAAGTGTTTGGCAACCTCGCTCAAATGACTCCTCTCCCGTTACGCTTTTGGTTCACTAGCGTTTTGTTGATTGATCAATTGCTGACATTTTTTTTCATAATTGACCAGATATTGGTATACCGCAATTTGCGATCTTACCTTACGCCGGTTACCGCGTTCACGGTAGGGGTTAGATTGATCTTTGTTGATGATGCGAGCCTTGGTGTTGTCACTAAACTGAATGGTCAAAATATCCATCAACATCTTTTTCAGTTGTGGATCTCGAATGGGTACGCCTACTTCAACACGATTATCAATATTACGCGCCATCCAGTCGGCAGAAGACAGGTAGAGATTATTCTGTCCTCCAGCATAAAACAGCATTACCCGGGCGTGTTCTAAAAAGCGGTCAACAATACTGATAACCGAGATATTGTCACTAATCCCCGGGATTTGAGGGATCAACGAACACATCCCACGAATAAGTAAACGAATTTTGACTCCGGCTGCAGATGCTTCATACAACTTCTGTATCAGCAGTTCATCTACCAGATTATTGAGCTTGAGTGTAATCGCTGCCTTACGTTTGGCTTTAGCACGTTTAATCTCTTCATCCATCAGCGCCATCAACTTGCTACGCGCGTTATAGGGAGAGACCAGTAGCTGGTTAAAGTCGAAACGGCGGTATGGATGTTCTATCAGCTCGAACACCTGATCGACTTCTCGGCCAATTTCCTGGTCGGCGGTAAACAGTGACATATCGGTATAGATTTTCGCCGTGCTTTCGTTGAAATTTCCTGAGCCGATATGACTGTAGATTTTTAATTCACCCTGTTCTTCACGCCCGACCATAAATAGTTTTGAGTGAATTTTCAGGCTGGGAATACCGTGATGCACTCGTACACCGGCTTCGGCCAAAACCCGGCTCCACTCAATATTGGCCTGTTCATCAAAACGCGCCCGAAGCTCAATAACTACGGTCACTTGTTTGCCATTTTTGACTGCATCGATCAGTGACTGGATCACTCGCGATTTTTTGGCCGCCCGGTAGAGACTGATTTTGATAAATTTTACTGCCGGATCGTAGGCTGCCTGCCGCACTAGCTCTGTAAAATGGGAGAATTTGTGGTAGGGATAATACAGCAGGATATCCTGTTGGCGGATCGCCTCAAAATAGTTATGGCTGCGATTGAATAGCACGCTGTCGAGGGCGGTAATTTTGGTGTTTTCCAGATATTTCCGACCAGGATTCGGAAAACCGATGAAATCTTTAAAGCTGTGGTAACGTCCACCGGGAATAATGCATTCGGTATTTGAGATGTTGAGCTGCTCAGTCAACATTGCCAACATATGTTCGGGCATGTCGCGATCATAAACTAACCGCACCGGTTCCGCTGTCAGACGTTGTTTTAACCCTTTGGTGAGTTTTTCTAGCTGGCTTTGTTCTAATTCATCGTTCAGGTCAAAGTCGGCATCACGGGTAAATTTCATCGAATACACATCCATGCTTTCGTATTCGAAAAACGGCGAGAACAGTGAATCCATACAATGACGAATTATATTATCAAGTAAAATCAAATATTTACGTGATTTTGTTTTCTCTGGGGGTAACAGTACAAAGCGTTCGACATTTTTAGTCGGCACTTCTACTAACGCATATTGCCGATGTTCTTTGGTGTAAAAGCATACCGCTAAGTAGGTGGTATCGTCGTTGATGTGTTTTACCAGATCGGAATTTTTGTGGACGATCAGTGGTGTGATATGGCGTTTAAGATGGTCTTTGAAGTAGCTTTTCAGCCATTGGCTATGAAATTCACTGAGCTGCTGTTCATTGATCAGAAAAATATTACGTCGTGCCAGCTCGCGCATCAGCTCAACATAGATCGCATCAAAGCGGTCCTGCAGCACTAATACTTTGGTCTGGATTTTTGCCATCAGGTGGCGACTGTAGTTACGACCTTCTTTGAGACTGGAAAGCAGGGTAGCGCGCCGGACTTCAGCCACTCTTACGCGGAAGAATTCGTCCATGTTATTAGAGTAAATTCCCAGAAATCGTACGCGTTCCACCAACGGCACTGAACTATCAGCAGCTTCCTGCAGTACGCGCTCATTGAATGACAACCAGGATAACTCTTTATCCAGAGAAAACTTTTCAGTGGAAGGGGACACCGCACTCTCCTTACGGGCATATTTTTTAGCACAGAACGGCTAAGTTGCATTACTGTGCTGAATTAACATATAGCAGATGTTATCTGGGAAAAGGCGTCATAAATCACAGATATGCAGCACCTAGTGAGTCCGCAGATATAAAGCTATGAGGCTAGCAATTTTTTATGAATGAAAGATGACAAATTCACTGGAAATGACATTTTTGTTGCAACAGTATGACGGCCTAAACTCGGGCGTGCAGTGTCCACAAGTCTGACGTCGGTTGGCGGTACCAATATGCAGGAATGAATCAATGAAAACGATAGTGTGTGGTGGATTATGCTTGTTAGTCGGATTGCTGACGGGCTGTGGCGATGATGTTGGCAAGGTAAGTCTCGGCTGGTTTACTACCAAGGACGTGGTTATTGACGCAATTACCGATCCTAAGATCGCTGGCGTAACCTGCCATGTGAGCCGTATAGAGGCTAATCTGAATTTGGCCGATCCTTCTGATATGAGCATTGCCTGTCGGCAAACCGGTCCGATTACTAAGGCGGATATTGCGACCATAGATAAAAGTAAGTCGGGTGAAGTGGTGTTCAGTGAATCGCTAAGTGTGCTGTTTAAAAGCCTCAAAGTAAGGCGAATTTATGACAGTGAACACCAGACGCTGCTGTATCTTTCATACTCTACCAAAGAAACCAATGGCAGCCATAAACATGCGTTGTCCAGTGTGCCGCTATGGCGTACTCAAGCGTGGGAAGAGCGCCCCCATACGGTGATGCAGCCGGATAAATCCTGAGTGGGGATTTGCAATCGTCAAAAAATGGAATAATCTGTATTTCTGATAAATCCTTACACAATTTATAATAAATGGAAGTTTTGACTAATGATAAGCCACGTTTTAAGTGGCAGATTACTGCAATTAATGCATTGCTAATCGTATTACCTCCACTGTTCTGGGCCGGTAATTTTATTGCGGCTCGTGGTATTCGTAACGACTTGCCGCCGGTGACCTTGGCTTTCTACCGTTGGATTATCGCGGTGATAGTATTATTGCCGTTTTCGATAGCCGCTTTTCGGCGAGATTGGCGCAAATATCGTGAACATCCCTGGTTGATTCTGGGGCTATCTATCACCGGCATTACTGCATTTAACACCTTAATTTATGTCGGCTTGCAAACCACCGCCGCAGCTAATGGTCTGATCATCAATGCCTGTCTTCCCTTAATGATTTTATTGCTGGGGGCATTGTTTTATGGACAACCACTGCGTTTGCGGCAGAGTTTGGGGATGTTACTTTCCTTTGGCGGAGTCCTGACGATTGTTACCCGAGGTGATCTGCATGTGCTGACCGCAATGAGTTTTGGTCATGGTGATATTTATATTCTCAGTGGCTTACTTTGCTGGGCGTTTTATACCCACTGGCTTAAGTATGTTCCCGCGGAGGTGAGCCGCGTCGGGTTGATGTCAGTACAAATGATTGTCGGTTTGGTGTTTTTAGCCCCCTTTTACGGTTGGGAAGTAGAGGGTGGCGGGGTTGCTAACTGGAATATGCATGCTTTTCTAGCGTTAGCCTATGTCGGCATCATTCCTTCGGTAATGGCATATCTGCTCTATAACGCCTGCGTTGACCGTATGGGACCTGCACCGGCCGGCATGTCTATCTACCTCATGCCGGTGTTCGGCGTGATGTTGTCAGTGTTCGTGCTGGGGGAAATGCTCCACTGGTACCAGTTGCTTGGTGTGGCACTTATTTTCTTTGGTATCTTTGTTGCGGGGATGATGCCGAAATGGCGTCGTGACAAGGTGTAGTCACGAAACTTTGATCCATCGTAAAGTAAACTCCGGGAATTTCGCGACTTTAAGGCATCAATCAGCGGGTTTGTGACTCAGGTTGTATTCTTGCAAGTTAATGCAGATACCGCGGTAGCTTATGGATGACGACAGTCATGGCTGAGTGCTATCGTGTATTACGAATTTTATTTTTGTAATATCGACGCTGCTCGTCGCCGATGCAACTTCCCGGAGTTTCTGATGTTGCGATATCTGCTATTGACGTTATCTTCCGCCATCTGTTTATGCTCGTTTAGTGCCAGTGCCCATTTTCAAGAACTGATCCCATCTCACGATATTGTTTCCACTCCGGCTGAGAGTCAGTTATCGCTATCGTTAAAATTTACCCACCCGATGTCTCGTGGTCCGTTAATGAATATGGCCACCCCATTACAATTTGGTGTCGTTGGACCTCAAGGACGTCAGAATTTGTTGGATACGCTGCAGGCTCAGCAGACGCAAGGTGTTCAGACGTTTAATGCGATTTACCAGATTAAGCGTCCTGGCGATTACCTGTTTTACCTGGAACCTGCCCCCTACTGGGAGCCAGCCGAAGGCAAAATGATTGTGCATTACACCAAAGTGGTGGTAGATGCTTTCGGAATGGAAGACAACTGGGCTGCCGAGGTCGGTTTGCCGGTGGAAATCGTGCCCTTAACGCGGCCTTTTGGATTATGGAGCGGCAATCTGTTTCAAGGCGTGGTGAAACGCCAGGGTAAGCCGGTGCCTTTTGCCGAAGTTGAAGTGGAATGGCTTAATGATGGCAGTATTACGCCGCCCTCAGATCCCTATATCACCCAGATAGTTCATGCAGATGCCAATGGTACTTTCAGTTATGTGATGCCAAAAGCGGGCTGGTGGGGGTTCGCCGCATTGTTGGACGGTAAAAAACCGATGAAAAATCCGCAAGGGAAAGAGGTGCCGGTGGAACGCGGCGGACTTATCTGGGTGTTTACCCGAGACATGAAATAGGAGCGCGTAGTCATGGCCCATATTCCTGAAGGCGTGCTATCTGCGCCAGTGTTAATTGCTGGTGCTGTAGTGACCGCAGCGTCGGTGGCTTATGCCATTCGGCAACTAGATTACGACCGCTTGCCTCAGGCCGCAGTGTTGGCAGCCTGCTTTTTTGTCGCATCCCTGGTGGCCGTTCCTGCCGGGCCCAGCAGTGTGCATCTCTTGCTCAATGGCTTGATGGGATTAATGCTGGGCTGGCTGGCAGTACCCGCACTGTTGGTCGCGTTATTGTTACAGGCAGTGTTTTTTGGCTTTGGTGGCTTGTTGGTGCTCGGCGTTAACTGCCTCGATATAGCCTTGCCAGCGCTACTCAGTTATTACCTGGTATCGCCATGGCTTAATCGGGCGCTGCTAGCGAATAACCGGCGGCAGCTGTTTATCAGTGGGATGGTCGCCGGTGCTATTGGGGTTGCTGGAACGGGTTCCTTGGTGTGCCTGGCACTGGTGCTAAGTGGTCCGCAGTATCTTGCTGCTGGCAAAGTGATCCTGCTGACTTATCTACCGCTACTGTTGGTGGAGTCGCTGATCACTGGTGCCATCGTCGGCTTTGTTGCTAAAGTCGCTCCTGAGTTGCTGCTAAAACAATTACCACAACCTTTGGTGGCGGAGGAATCCCATGCCACTCGCTAATAAATCCATAGTAATCGGGCTACTGTTGATGTTGTCTGGGGCTTGCAGCCTGCCGGCATCGGCACATCTGTTAAAGGTATTTGCATGGGCTGAAGGCCATGAGATTGTGGGCAATGCCTATTTTGCTGGTGGCATTGCGGCTGGTGGCGCGCATATAAAGGTGTTTGACCAACAGCATCAGTTGGTGGCTGAAGTTAGTCCCGATCAAAAAGGTGATTTTCGGGTGAAAGTGCCGGGTGCAGAGGACTATAGTATCGTGGCCGACACTGAAGATGGTCATGTGGCACACTGGGAGATAAAAGCCGCTGAAGTTGCTGCACCTGCCGTGGCCTCTGCAACTGTGGCAGAACCTAAGGTTGCCGATAACGCCGTGACTAACAGCCCCGCGGTGCCGACAACCGCTGCCATTGATAAAGCCCAACTTGAGCAGCTAGTACAAACGGCTGTCGCCCAAGAAGTTGGTCCGTTACGGATGGAACTGCAGCAGTATGCTGATCGGCTAAGATTGTCGGATCTGCTTGGCGGCATCGGCTTTATCTTCGGTCTTACTGGTAGCGCCTTATGGTGGCGCAGCCGTAAACTGCAACAATGAATAGTTTCTCTCTACAACATCAGGCACTGGAGCCCGACTGGTTTTCGGTGCTGGATCCCCGCAGTCGGCTGTTAGCCGCAGTGTTTTTTACGTTGGTTTCCCTGTGTTTATCCGCCGTACCGCCATTGATTTTAATGTTGGCATTGGCGCTGTTACTCACAACGTTACTTGGGTGTCAGTGGCGGCTGATCCTCAAGCGCCTGTTGGCATTTGAAGGCTTTATGGTACTGGTGTTGTTGTTTTTACCTTTTAACGTCGCGGGTGAGCGCTGGTTTTCCGTGGGGGGGATGGACGCGAGCTATCAGGGCGTAACTCAAGCGCTGGTGATCCTGCTGCGTGGTAACGCAGTCGTGCTGGCGCTACTCGCGCTTGTCGGGTCGATGGAGCCGGTAAAACTTGGTTATGCGTTGGCGGGCCTGGGATTACCAGAAAAGCTAGTACAGCTGTTTATGATGACAGTGCGCTATATCGGCGTGTTATTTGATGAGCACCAACGGTTACGTACTGCCATGAAGGCTCGCGGTTTTGTGGCTGGCAGTAACTGGCATACCTGGCGCAGCTATGGGCATCTACTGGGCATGTTGCTGGTGCGCAGTATGGAACGGGCGCAGCGGATCAGTGGTGCCATGCGTTGCCGCGGGTTTAACGGCAAGTTTCATTTATTGACGCCAGTACAGTGGTGTTTGCGAGATACCGCAGCCCTCACCATTGCCATCTTGCTATTTTTAATGCCGCTAATTTGGCAGTGGGGGCAATATGGCTTTTGAGCATATCGACCAACAGGATAAGCGCATGACTGATACTCCGCAGACGGCATTACTCAAAGTTGCCGGATTGGGTTTTGCCTATGGTGCTAAGCCGGTTTTCAGTGAAGTAAATTTTGAATTACAGAGCGGTGACCGGTTGGCGTTAATCGGTGCCAACGGTGCCGGAAAATCAACGCTGCTGCGGGTGTTAGTGGGTTTAGCCAAGCCCAACAGCGGCAGTATCACGGCTTTCGGTCAGCACTGTGTCGGAGAAGACAGTTTCCAGCGGGTGCGACAGCGAATGGGCTTGCTGTTTCAAGATTCTGACGATCAATTATTTTGTCCGACAGTGTTGGAAGACGTTGCCTTTGGGCCATTAAATCAGGGATTAGCTGCTGAGCTGGCGGTTGCTAAAGCGCATCAGACGTTAGCGTCATTGGGCATGGCCCAGTTTGCCGAGCGGATAACGTATCGGCTCTCGGGCGGTGAAAAACGCATGGTGGCACTGGCCACTGTGCTGGCGATGTCACCGGAAATACTACTGCTGGATGAGCCTACAAATGGTCTGGATGCTGATGCCGAAGAACGTTTGTTACAGCACTTACAGGCATTACCGCAGGCGATGGTGATTGTTTCCCATGACCGAGCCGTACTGGAACGGCTGGCAAATCGCGCGGTGATCCTGCAATCGGGACAACTGGATGATGCGGTGATGCATCGGCATCCACATCATCATGCCCATGAACATCTGCATATACATCCTTCCTCCGAAGTGCAAGCGGGCAAGCATGGTGATGCCGAACATCATTCAACAAGCGTGAATACATAAAAACAAGCCAGTCTCGCACGATTGCAAGGCTGGCTTGTGGCTTTATATCAGCTCATCAACCCTTAGGGATCTGCTGGGTGATACAGTGGATATTGCCACCACCCAACAGAATTTCCCGTGCGGCGACACCCACCACTTCGTGTTCCGGGAAAATCTGCTGTAGTTTGGCTTTGGCAATGTCATCGGTGGCCGGATCCAGCAGCGGGAACACTATCCGCTGGTTACTGATAAGGAAGTTCACATAAGAACCGGCCAAACGATCACCGGCTTCTCGTGGCACCCCTGAGCCTTTGGCAACCCCCGCCGCTTCCTGCTCACTGCAATACAACGGACCAGGTTGTGGCAATTTATGGATCGTCAGTTTGCGTCCTTTGGCATCCACCGCATTTTTCAGGACTTCATAAGCGGCTTGTGAACGCGGATACTGCGGGTCATTTTCATCCTCGCACCAGTGCAGGATCACTTCGCCGGGTCGGGCAAAACAGCACATGTTGTCGATATGACCGTCGGTTTCATCCATATAGACGCCTTGTGGCAACCAGATGAAGTGACTGACGCCAAGATATTCGGCCAGACAGGCTTCAATCTGTTGTTGGCTAAGATGCGGATTGCGGTTGGGATTCAGCAGGCATTCGGCGGTGGTCAGCAAGGTGCCTTCACCATCGACATGGATTGAGCCGCCTTCCAGGATCAGCGGTGCGGCGTAACGGTCAAAGCCGTGCTCAGCCAGCATCTGTTGTGCTACCAATTCATCCTTATCCCACGGTGCATAGAGGCCGCCATTGTCACCGCCCCAAGCATTAAAGCCCCAGTCGATGCCACGGCATTGTCCCTGACCATTGATCACGATGGTCGGACCGGTATCCCGTGCCCAGCAGTCATCGCTGGCCATTGGCACCAGTGTTACTGAAGCAGGCATAACGGCTTGTGCTTTGGACATTTCCACGTTAGGCACTGCCATAAACACCGGCGTTGCTGCACTGATGGCACTGGCAACCGCCGCAAAGGTTTGCTGAGCATAACGGCCTTCTTCGCGCCAGTTGTCGGGACGGTACGGCCAAATCATCCACACCGCTTGCTGTGGTGCCCATTCCGCGGGCATATAAAAACCGTGTTGTTGTGGTGCACCCTGTAAGGTATTACTGCTCATGGATTGTTCCTTACCAGACGTTTTCGCCATCAGAAGTCAGCAGGGTTTCGTACATCGCCGGACGTCGGTCACGGAACAACCCCCAACTGATACGCTGTTTGTCGATTTCTGTCAGGTCGAACTCATGCACCAACACACATTCGCTGGTTTTGTCAGCCTGAGCGACCAATGCGCCAGTCTGATCGGCAATGAACGAGGAACCATAGAAAGTCATTTCCAGTCCTTCAATAAATTTGCTCTTTTCAGTACCGATGCGGTTGGAGGCAATGACGGGCACTAAGTTGGCGGCGGCATGACCTTGTTGTACGCGAGTCCAGTGGGGTTGTGAGTCGATTTCCGGATAAGCCGGTTCAGATCCGATAGCCGTTGGGAAGAAAATCAGTTCGGCACCCATTAACGCCAGACTACGTGCGGTTTCCGGGAACCATTGATCCCAGCAGATGCCCACACCGATTTTGGCATAGCGAGTCTGCCACACCCTAAAGCCGGTATCACCCGGGGTGAAAAACTGTTTTTCCTGATAAGCCGGGCCATTAGGAATATGGGTTTTTCGGTACACATCCAACAGACTGCCGTCGGCATCGATAACCACCAGCGAGTTGTAATGGGCATTGCCGCGTCGTTCAAAGAATGACAGTGGCAGCACCACTTGTAGTTCTCTGGCGATATTCTGGAAATATTTGATCAGCGTGCTATCTTCCAGCGTTTGCGCCAGCGCAAAGTGTTCCGGGCTCTGGTCGATGCAGAAATAGGGGGCTTCGAACAGTTCCTGGATCAAAATGATCTGTGCGCCTTCAGCGGCGGCTTGCCGTACCAGTTTCTCGGCACGAATGACGTTCGATTCAATATCCCAGGAACAGGCCATCTGAGTGGCGGCAACTTTCACTTTTGCCATAGCAACGACTCCTTTTGGTAAGAGGGGGAAGCATTTGATGTTCCCCAGAATAGCGCAAAGTGTATGAAGTTGTTATGTATCCATCAAATGAATATTATAAATCTACTTATTCATATGATGAATTTAAGATGAAGCTGAATCAGCTGGATCTCAATCTGTTGTTGGCATTTGATGCTTTAATGTTGGAGCGTAATGTTACTCGTGCTGCAGAACGTCTATTTATCAGTCAACCCGCGATGAGTCATGCGCTGAATCGCTTGCGAACCGCCTTTAATGATCCGCTGCTGGTCCGTACCCCACAGGGAATGTTGCCAAGTCCGCGGGCAGAAACACTTTATCGTGGGGTACAACAAGCGCTAAAACTGCTCGAACAGCAGTTAAGCGAGCCGGAGCTATTTGATCCGTCCAGTTCTCAGCGGCGATTTGTTATCAGTACCACGGATTATGTCGAGTGCGTGTTAATACCTCCGCTTATTGCCCAGCTGAATCAGATAGCGCCTGGCATCAATATTGAAATTCTGATCCTGCGCGATCAGTTGCCGGAAGCCGAACTGGCGAGCGGTGATATAGACTTGGTATTGGGGTTTGACGAATACATGAAAGTGCCGCCACATCTCAGCCGTGAAACCTGGTTGACTGAACCGTTGAGTGGTTTGGTGCGCAAAGGCCATCCCAGTATTACTAGCGCCGTGGATTTGCAGCAACTGGTAACCACGCCGCATGTGTTTCACTCCCCGCTGGGAACGCGAGATTCCATTGTGGATCGGTTTTTGGCCAGGCAGGGACTAAAACGGCAAATATCGGTTAACAGTCAGAGTTATATGTCTGCGGCGGCGATTGTCAGTCAGACCGATCATCTGCTGGTATTGCCGCAGCGGGTAGCCAGTATGTTGGCAGCAAACTGGTCGTTGCAGCAAGTGCCGTTACCCGCTGCCATGCCCAGTTATCATCTTAATTGTGTCTGGCATCCAGTGCAGCAGTCGCAACCGGCATTACAATGGCTAAAAGGATTGATGCAACAGTTGGTAACGGCGTAAAGTGGCGAGCAGCCGATCACATCATAAGGGGATTATCTTGGAACTACAGCAGGGCCAGTCGTCAGCAGCATTTAAGGTGGTTTTGGCTGATTACCACCAACCTCTGCACGCGGAGGCGATTGTGGCGTTAATGCAGCATTACGCTCAAGAACCTACCGGCGGCGGCGAGGCATTACCCACCGCAGTTATCACTAATTTGGTATCCACCATGGCTAAACTGGATTATGTGTTTAGCCTGTTGATTTTTAGTGGGGAGCAACCCGTTGCACTGGCTAATTGTGTGCTTGGCTTCTCCACCTTTAAATGCGCGCCATTACTCAATATCCATGATCTGGTGGTTCACTGTGAGTGGCGCGGTTGTGGGCTCAGCCAGATGTTATTACGGGCAATAGAGCAGCAAGCCGTTCAGCGTGGTTGCTGCAAAGTGACACTGGAAGTGTTGGAAGGCAACACGGTGGCCCGTAATGCCTATCTCAAAGCGGGATTTGCACCTTATCAGTTACGGCCTGAAACTGGTTCAGCCATGTTCTGGCAAAAACTGCTGTAATCGCAACGTGTTACCGGCTGGCTTCTGATGCATGTTTTTGGCGCCAGCTAAGGCTCAGCGCCAGCAACAGGGCGATTAGCGCCAACATGGCCCCCGCCAACGGTAATTCTCTCAGCGCCGTGCCAAAGGCTAGCAATGTACCGGAAATCCACGCACCAATCGCGTTGCCGAGATTGAACGCGCTTTGGTTAAAGGCCGATGCCAGAAGTGGGGCTTTGGCTGCATGTTTCACTACCAACATCTGTAACATCGGGCCGAAGGCAAAGCCGATGATTGACCACAGGAACAATAAGGCGACGGTAATATTCAGATGTGGCAGGGCGAAATAACTCAATAGCAATACCATGATCAGACCGAGGCTTAAGCGAGTTAACCAGGGCAACATCTGTCGATCGCCTAGTTTACCTCCGCAGTAGGTACCAATCGTGAGTCCCAGACCCAGTACAAATAAAATGTAGGTGATTTGAGTCGGACTGGCGCCACTGACCTGACCGAGGATGGGGGCGACATAAGTAAACAGACAAAACAGACTGGCGTTACATAACACCGACAGCGCCAGGCCACTGATGACTTTAGGGTGCCGTAATGCTTGGACTTCATTGCGAACCGAAACTGGCTGTTGTTTTAAATTGCGGGGCAGAAAACGCCACAGACCAAACAGTGCCAGTACGCCAATTATCGCCACGGCAACGAAAGCACTACGCCAACCCAAGGCTTGCCCAATAGCCGTACCCACAGGGACCCCGAGAATATTGGCGAGTGATACGCCCATGAACACCAGTGCAATCGCTTGAGTACGTTTCTCCTCTTTCACCAGATCCGTGGCAACAATTGACGCTAGGCCAAAGAACGTGCCATGACAGAGTGACGTTAGCACTCTTGCCACCATCAACGTGCTATAGCCACTGGCGCAGGCACAACACAAGTTGCCGATGACAAACAACATCAGCAAACCAATGAGTGTTTTCTTTCGGGAGATACTGGCGGTTGCCAGGGATAAAATCGGACCGCCAATGACGACGCCAAGTGCGTAAACAGTGACTAATAATCCTGCTCTGGGAAGATCAACTTTTAAAGAGGAAGCGACTTCTGGCATCAGCCCCATAATAATAAATTCGCTGGTACCGATGGCAAAGCCTGCCAAGGTCAGCGCGATAATGGCGATGGGCATCAAGAATCCTGACAAACGCGCAAAAAAAAAGCCTCCACATACGCAGGAGGCCAAGTAAAAGCACTTCAGAGGTACGTATTTTCACGCATACTTGACAAAATCGCTCATGAATTAACGCCATGCAATTATGCTTGATTGGCATTAATGTCTTAATGTCAAAAGATGAGTGGAATGGCTCACGCTTTTGTCATTATTTTTTTACCCAATTGCCACTATTATCTTGAACCATATGACCTTTTTCAGCTTTAGCAATCACCTTAGCTGCGGCCATTTTTGCCACGTCATCAACACTAATGCCATTTTGTCGGGCAATCTTTTCATATTGTGCCTGGCGTTTGGCGTTGATATCTTTCACCAGTTCGGCAACTCCGGCACCGGGTTTAACTACAGCCAGATAGCCATTCAGTTGTTCGCCTACTAATCCTTGATCTTTGGCCTCTTGCAAGCTGATAGCAAAACTGGAAAAGCTCAGCAGCATTGCGCAGAGCAGGGTCATTATTCGGGTTGTCATCTGTCAGTTCCTTATACGGCTCAAAAGAGTTCGTCGTTAGACACCAGATCATCCAGTGCCTTATCCACTTTGATACGAATTTCATGTTCAATCTTAACGTTAAGATTGATCACTATCGGCTTATCCGGTGGCTCAATTTTTACCGTTGGGGTACAGCCGCTGAGCATGAGCCCCAGCAACAACAAACTTCCTGTTAGGTGCGGTAGACGATTCATATCCGGTTCCTGTTTCACTGCATGGATGCTTCAAGCTGCATTTGCAAGCGGTCGCCAATAGACAAACTGCGCAGCAGTTGCAGCAAATTTTCCTCATGGCTGTAGTTTAACTCAATTGGCCGTTCAACGCCTTTACCGCGGCCTTTGACTGCCATGTTAAGTTTGGCTTCGCCATCAGGTGCCATATCAAACGTGCTGGTGATTTCGCGGTAGTGCAACTCCTCTAACGTGGAAAACACAAAATCGAGATAGGGTTGGCTCTGACGCAGCTGTTGTACCGCTGGGTTGGCCCCCACCTGAATAACGCCACCCGGTGCGCGTGAGGCCAAATGGCCACCGCTCACCGACAGTTGATTATTGGTAATGGCTAACGGTAGTACACCATCAAATATGCCGGTGGCGTCAATACCCGGTTGTGGGTTGGCTTGAAGCAGTTGATGCAGATCCAGACCCAGCAACATCAGATAGGCATCAGAAGGCTGATTGAGTCGCAGTCGAAAGCGCGGCAGTGCCAACTGACCGCCGAGCATATCGGCATTGGCAGCCAATTGGATATCAGCATCATTAAACCCCGGCAGCAACCAGTTGCCAGCGCGCTGGCGTTTTTGCGCATCCAGTTCCGGTACGAATGAGAGGTCACCCTTGATGGTGACATTATCCATCAGCACGCCGGGGTTAAACGCCGCGATTTGGATAGCTAATTGCTGGCAGTTGACGGCAGCGGTTGCCGCTTGGCTGGCCGCTTTGTCCACCACAAACCGGCATCGACTGCTCGCTTGTAATCCCTCGAAAGGAAGTTGCTGATAGCTACCAGTGCCATCGACCAGTTGAGGTTGTATCGTGCCACTGAGCGTTAGCGCGGTGCCGCGTTGCCGTAAGGCAATATCAGCGGTAATTGCCGTTTTTCCTTGCAGTTGCCAGTCGGTCGATAACACCAGATTTTTAGCGGCTAATGTGCGTATATCTGCCAATGAGGCCTGCATCTGCCAATGTCCGCTGACATCATATCCTGGTGGTCCAGCGTTGGTCAGATAAGGGCGTAACTGGTGTTGGCTCGTTAATTTGAGTCGATCAAATTGCCATTGTTCTTCGCTGCTGAGCTCCTGACCATCCCATAACCACTGTGCCACCAGAGATGCTTTACTGAGGTTTAATAAGGTATCGGTTCGGCTCCCCATGCGAGTCAGATGGCGTTGGCTGACATGGATTCGTTCACTGGCAAGCGACAAATGCTGTTTGACATTCAGCGTTTGCAGCTGTGTTAACACATCGCTCTCGGTCCAATGCCATTGCTGCTGAGGCAGTCCCGGCAGTGTAATGTCCATCCTGCCCATACTTGCTTGGATGTTATCCGTGGTCATATTGACAGATTGCAGTTGTTGTTGGAGTTCGGGTAATTGTAACTGTAACCGCTCAGGTGTCAGACTGAACTGGAGTGGCGATGTTATTTGGCTATGAATACTGGCGACAGTCAGTGCCAGCTCGTCTGCGCGTTTCACCATTAATGCCTGAGATTGCACTGAGGCGTTTGGGTTAACCAACATCGACAGTGATTGATTGTTGCCATCAAGCACCAAATTTCCAGCAAAGTTAGCCTGAGTGTTTTGGCTATTGATCGCCAAATCAGACTGTTGCCAATCTATGCCCTGTGGCAGATTAAGTCGTAGCTGCCATTGTGTCTGCAATTGGAGCGCTGGCAATTGCTGGAGTAGTCGCTGCAGCTGTAATTGAAATTTATCGGTGGTTTTTACTACCACATCAACGGGCTTGGTGTCTGTCGGTGTCAAATTCAGCTGGCGCAGTTCCAACGTCAGCCAGTCATGGGCATTGGCCACTGTCGGGGTCAGCGTCACGACCGGAATTGCCAGTTGTTTATTGGCGATATCTATAGTTGCACCTTCAGCGAGGTTGAGTGTTATTCCTGCGTTGGGCTGAGTATTGGTTTGTTTGAGTGCCGCGCTTAGCTGTGACAACCGCGATTCCATGGCATTAGCGCTATTGGTCATCTGGGTCGTGCCGGTCAGGCTGTCTATCCACTGTGCTAAGGACTGTCGTTGTGTTGCTGATGTTTGTAATGCTAACCGCAGCGGGCTTAGGGCTAATCGCTGTTGGTTATCATCGGCTCTCAGGGTAGCGGCAACACTGTTGGCCGGGCATTCCGGCGTTGTTGCTTGAGGTGTCAGCTCGATAGGGCTACCAACCGTCGTTGGTAATTCAAGGGCAGGGTTTGACCAACATACGGATACCAGACTGTCACCGCGTTGTAAGCCTAACTGAATATTGGTCTGCCAGGTTCCGGTAACGCGCGGGAGCTTCTGCAGAAATGCTTCATTTAGCCATGGATAGGCAGTTTGCAATTCATTGGCGTTGCTGTCATTGGCGAGTTGCTGGAGTGCTAATAGCAGTTGTGCAGGCGCGAGTTGCAGTTGCGCTAACCAGCCATGCTGAGATGCGCCGGGAGCCGTTTTGAGTTCTGCGAACAACTCCCCGTTTAAGGCGAGTAACTGGCGCCACTGTGCCTGTTGTTGCCATTGCACTGCACTGGAAAACTTGCCATTTCTCGTTAGCTTAAGTTGTGGTAATCGGAGCTTGAAACCATTCGGCGCAGAATGGATAAACGCGATATCAGTGTCATTGAGACTGATATCAGGCAAGGTTTGCGTAATCGGGAATGTCAGGGCGCTATTATCATCAGCTGGTAGTAGCAACTTGGGTGTCAACTGCAAGTGGGCATGTTGGTAGCTCACCGACTGGAGATTTGCTAACCACCACTGCTGGCTACCAAGTGCTTCGTTTGCTTCGGGGGACCTATACCATTGCCATAGTGTTGACCAGGTAATCGGTTGTTTCAACTGTAGTTGTAATTGCTCAAACTGTAGCTGGCTGCCCCGATACTCTATCGTCAGATGGGGCAGGATAAGGGAATTCCAGTCAGGAATTTGCCAACTGAGTTCCGTTATCTGGAGCCCTTTTGCCTGCAATAACTGGTTAATGCGCGGCAGCCACCAACTTTGCTTTTGTGTCAGTAACCACCAGCCACCAGCCAGCAACATTGATAGCAGAATCAAGCAAGCTAGCATCAATGTCAGTGATCGGTAAATAATGCGCTTGTGGTTACTCATGTTGGGAACCGCTTAATCCTGCCAACTGATCTCAGTGGCAAGCACATGACGTTCTCCGGGGGCCAGCGTTACCGCATCATCCAGCACGTTAGCTGCTTCCAGGCATACCATCTGCAAGTAGTCGTCATCATGAAAACGCGATAATCGGCGCGATTTTTCAATCCAGGGATTCCACAGGATGGCTGAGCGGCTACGTTCACGTTTGACGACTATCGTGCCGTTAGGGGTTTGTAGTGTCTGTATATTCCCGAGCGCAGTGTAGACCCTGTCGGTTTCTTTATCGAATCTGACGCTGTCCTGCAGTTGATCATACGGACCTTTACCGAACTCAATATAACGAGCGCCCTTAAAGCCGCTGGCGACCAGCTGATGGATATCGCCGATAGGGAAATAACTGTGTAGTGCCTGGGTCAGCGTCACCGGATGTTGGTCCTGATTAATATTGACCAGGCTGACGCGAAGTTCATGGCTAAAGCGACAATGCAATTCTACACGGGTATGGTGCGGCCAATACACCCGATCCGCATCAGTCAGTGGCAATACAAAGCTCAATGTGACGACTTCATCCTGAACAGCGCTATTCAATCGCTGCCACATGTGATTTCTGGCAAAGCCATGCTGTGGCCAGTCTGCATCTGGATGCTGTCCAAACCATGGCCAGCAAACCGGAATGCCGCCGCGGATGCCGCTACCGGGTTGATAATCATCCGCGGACGACACCCAGAGCAAAGGTGCTTTGCCTTTAGGCGTAAAACTTTCTATTTGCGCACCTTGCAGAAATACCCTGGCATGGCATAACTCGCTGTCAATTTCGATATACTCAAGTCCGTTTGGGTGGACGCCGGTGGTAATGACCGCCATTACAACTTCCTCACTTGTGACCACATCGAACAGTGGTCGTGGTTATTACGCATAGCTTACCGACTTTTGACACATCCTTTAAGCATTTGATCTGTATAGACTGGGCAAACTACTGAAGATCTGATAAACCTGCATTCCTTGATAATGAATGGACACTCCATGATGGATTTGAATTACGACAACAATAATATCTTCGCGCGCATCATCCGCGGTGAGTTACCTTGCATTAAAGTATATGAAGACGCTGACACCTTGGCATTTATGGATATTATGCCGCAGATGCCGGGGCACCTGTTGGTGTTACCAAAGGCACCTGCCGTCACTTTGTATCAATTGCCCGATGACGCGCTGTTATCCTGTATGCAGACCATTAAAAAAGTAGGTAAGGCGTTGCAAACTGCGATGGCAGTTGAGGGCAGTACTTTGGTGCAACACAATGGTAGTTACGCTGGACAGAGTGTTCCTCACGTGCATTTTCATATCATTCCCGGTCCTCTGAAAGGCTTAAAACCCCATGCAGAAATCAGTGGTGATAAGACAGAAATTGAAGCGATTGCAGCGCGCATACGCGATTGTCTGGCTGAGTAAGGCATGTGTTAGTTCACAGAATTTCCCTTTGACCGGCAACCAACGACTTTTGTAACTAAGCAGTGCTTAATCAATAAGCAAAAGACTTTTTACAATGTGCATATCGTAAGTTGCTGGAAGGGGAGCAATATGGCACCTGTATTTAAAGTAGAACAGTCGTTACGTGAACACAGTGCGCAAGCCAGAACTATTTGGTGTGCCGAAAGTGAACGCTGTGATTACGTGGTAATGGAAGGCGACGACGAAGTCCATTTCACCGATTATGCGCAACCTGGACGTTTGCAACTGTTAAAGGCTACGGGGCCGATCCAGAGTGCGGAAGCGTTGCTGGAATTTGCTACTAACGATTATCAACAACGCTATTCTGCTTGATCGTGATGAAAAGGGGTTTTGAAGCCCCTTTTTCATCAGTGCAATAAAGTCAATATCATGGCTGACAGGTAGGTATTGGCTGCTAGTGTGTGGCGGTTAAATCTATCCGATACTCAGCAAATCCTAGGTCATTCACCGCTAATTTGGTCATGGGTCGGTGCTGTTGCAGACGGATAAAAGCATCGGCTTTTGGGCTATTCTGCGATTCAAAACGGATATCAAGCGGCACAGCGGTTTTTATGTCTTTAAAGTCCCAGTTGTAGTCAGCAGCCGGATCTACGGTTGCATCATAGCTGCCGGTGGCACTATTGAAGTGTGACTTTTCGGTGATATATGCCACTAACGCCTCACGGTTACTGTCCGGTAACTCCATCACCACATGACTGCTACCCGTGCCGCTAAATTTTCCGCCAAATGCCCGATAGTTGTTAGTGGCAACAATAAACTGCTGGTGCGCAAACGCATCACCGCTGTATCGCTTGCCCGCCGCATCCTGATAACTGAGGTCGACAATTCTGGATGCTTCTGGGTTGATTAATTGGCAATCGCGACCAAATTTGCTTGGCTGAGTCACATCAATGCGATAGCTGATGCCATCAATAATGTCGAAATTGTAGGTCGGGTGACCGTCATTGATCAGCTGTTGTGGCTTCGGACTCTGTGGATCAATCTGATTAAATTGGTTGGCAGAACATTCCAACCAATCCTTTAGTTCTGCGCCGGTAACTTTTACCGCGACCATGGTATTAGGATATAGATACAGATCTGCGGCATTTTTGTAGGACAACACGCCTTTAGGCACTTGAATGTACTGATCCGCGTCGCTGGTGGTGCTATGACGACCACCGGCTTTAAACGGCGCTGATGCTGATAATACCGGTAAGCTTTGCAGCGATTTTGGTAATTGAGTCTTCACCCTAGCGATTTGCGCGTTTGCCACCATTTGCACGGTAGGATCGTCCTGTACCTGGGCCAGGAAACTGTACATATCGGCAGAAGCGGCACCGATGGGTCGTTCCATAAACGCTTTGGTGCCAGTATCCTCGGCTGCAACCGCCTGATGGATCCGTGTTTCTGCTGTCACCAGTGGCTTTTTATGAATGCCATCATAAATAGGAACCGCTTTGGCACTGGCATTGAGAACTTTCCATTTCCCATCTTGCAACGATAGCGTGAAATCCACTTGCCCCATATTGTCGCCCCAGCGCCCAGGCATAACCGCAGGTACGCCATTCATCAGTCCCTTGTTGACATCGACGTTGGGCAGCGCACTGTAGCGTTGACTCGGAAAAATGGAGTGGCTGTGTCCGAACAGTACAGCATTCACTCCGGGGACCTGAGTAATGGCATAAACGGCATTTTCAGCCATTGGTTCTCCAGGATTTTGCGTCGACCCAATACCGGAATGGGGTATCGCAATAATGATATCTGCACCTTTTGCTTTCATTTCTGGGACAAGTCGTTTAGCCGTTTCCAAGATGCTATCGGCGCGCACTTTTCCGCGTAGATTTTGTTGGTCCCATTGCAGGATTTGTGGTGGGACAAAACCGATATAACCGATGTTGAGTGTGTGCGACTCACCATTAGTATCAGTGACTGGTGTCGGCTTGATAATGTAAGGGGTAAATAGATGCTGTCCTTGTTTAATGCCATCCCAACAGGTTGCTGCAGCACAATAGACATTGGCATTAATGTATGGGAACCGTGCGCCAGCGAGTGATTGGTGCAGGAAATCCAGCCCATAATTGAATTCATGGTTGCCGATATTGCCCACTGTATAGTCCAGCAGATTCATGGCCTTATAGACAGGGTGTACTTGACCTGGCTGTAATCCGGTATGTGCCATGTAATCGCCCATAGGGCTGCCCTGGAGTAGGTCGCCATTATCAACCAGCACCGCATTGATCGCGCTCTGTCGCGCTGCCTCAATAAGGCTGGCCGTCCGAGCCAGGCCAATGGTTGGGTCGTCATTTCCCGTGTAGTAGTTGTAATCCATGATATTGGCGTGCAGATCAGAGGTTTCCAATATCCGAAGATTGACAGTCGCAGGTGTCTGGGCAGTTTGTTGCGCACAGGCCACCAGCATGATGGCAAGTGCTGTGGTCAAAAGCGATTTTTTATACATGTTTGATATTGGTAATTTGGTCTGGGCCAACATTTTCGGCCTTTAAGGATTGTTATAGTGTGCCGTTCGAATAACGTTAACGGTAGTGTCGATGAGCAGTTGCAGCAATTTTTATGCTGATATTTTTGTAACAGAACCTGACAAGTACTTCATAACAGTACTGAAATTTTAACGGTAGTAATATTTTCATCTGTTTCGGTATCGACTTTTGACACAAGCCTCTGCGAACGGCTGATTTAAGTGCCGAGGTTGAGTGTGGCTGTAAATTCTTACAGTTCAGAGATTGTTACCACTTGGCAAAACTTGATAAGGTTGGTGCGGGAATCAATCTGGGCTGTCGTACCCGGTCACCAACGAGTGAAGCTTAATAATCATAACTAGGCGACAGCATTAAGAAAAACGGAGTCACAATGCATAAAACATTTATCGCTACTGCTATTGGTGCAGCGCTGGTTCTCAGTGCCTGTGGTGAACAGAAAACCGCAGAAACCAAACCGAATGCTTCTGAAGCAGTTAAGCAGCTAGCAGCACAGGCAAGCCAAATTTCTGGTGCAGCAAAAGATACTCAAAAGGATAAAAAGGAAGTGGGAAATGTGTTGTTAAAACCCAGTCCGCTGACTTTCCAGGCCCCACAATACGACCTGATCACCAAAGCGGATTTTATTCCGGCATTCAAGGCTGGTATCAAAGAGCATAGCGATGAAATCGCTGCGATTGAGAACAATCCTGAAGCCCCAACATTTGCAAACACTATCGTTGCGATGGAAAAAACCGGTGCCATTCTTGACCGTACATCCCGGGCGTTTTTCCAGTACTCTGGTTTGCTGGCCGACGATGAAGTGCAAAAGATCGAAGAGCAGGTTATGCCGATGCTAACTGAGCACTCCGATAATATTTACATGGATCCTAAGCTGTTTGCGCGCGTAAAAGCCGTTTACGAAGCCAAAGATAAGCTCACTGATAAAGTCGATCAGCGTCTGGTGCAGCACTATTACGATGACTTCGTCCGTGCCGGTGCGCAATTGAATGATCAGGATAAAGCGCAGTTACGTGATTTGAACGGTCAATTGTCCAAGCTGGCAACTGAATTTTCCCAGAATATTCTGAAGTCATTTAAAGATGACACTATCCTGGTGACAAACAAAGCTGAGCTGAAAGGTCTGAGCGATGATGAAATCGACGGCTTGGCGGCCGCGGCTAAGAAGGCCGGTAAAGAAGGCTATCTGATCTCGTTGGTGAACACTACTCGTCAGCCATTGTTGATGCATCTGGATAACCGCGATCTGCGTCAGAAAATCTGGGAAACCTCTGCTAACCGTGCTCAAAACACTAACGGCCCAATCGTGTTGAAGCTGGCCGAACTGCGAGCTGAAAAGGCGAAGTTGTTAGGCTATGACACTTGGGCCGATTATGTGCTGGCTAATCAGATGGCCGGTAAACCTGCTGCCGTATTCAGTATGCTGGATAACCTGGCACCGAAAGCCGTTGATAAGGCCAAGAAAGAAGCCGCAGACATTCAGCAAGAGATCAAAGCCGAAGGCGGTAATTTTGAACTGAAGCCGTGGGATTGGAACTACTACGCAGAGAAAGTACGTAAGGCTAAATACGATCTGGATGAAGCTCAAATCAAACCTTACTTTGAATTTAACCGGGTGCTGAATGACGGCTTGTTCTTCGCGATGAATAAGCTCTATGGCATTACCTTTAAACCTCGTACTGATCTGCCAGTATGGCAGGAAGATGTGAAGGTCTGGCAGGTATTTGATAAGGACGGTAGTCCTCTGGCATTGTTCTATCTGGACCCATATGCCCGTGTAGGCAAGAATGGTGGCGCCTGGATGGATGAGATTGTCACCCAAAATTACCTGTTGGATGGCAAACCTGTGGTTTATAACGCCCTCAATATTCCAAAACCAGCCGCTGGTCAGCCGACACTGTTAACCTTCGATGAAGTCGTGACTATGTTCCACGAATTTGGTCATGCAGCACATGGTATCTTCTCAAAAGTGAAATATCCTAGTCTGGCCGGTACTTCCACCGCGCGTGACTTTGTGGAATTCCCTTCACAATTTAACGAAGACTGGGCCATCAATCCTGAAGTTTTGGCAAACTACGCGAAGAACTACAAGACAGGTGAGCCGATCCCGGCTGATTTGCTGAAGAAGATCCGCGACGCTGCAACCTTTAATCAGGGTTTCAACACTGTGGAATATTTGGGCGCAGCATTGCTGGATATGGATTGGCATTCTATTAAAGCCGGTACCAAGATCACCGACGTGAATGCTTTTGAAAAAGCGTCGCTGGAAAAACATGGTATTTACTATGCGCCAATCATGCCGCGTTATCGTTCATGCTACTTTAGCCATGCATTCGCAGGGGGTTACTCTGCCGGCTATTACGCTTATCTGTGGACTGAAGTATTTGCGGCAGACGCTTTCACTTACATGAAAGATAATGGTGGCCTGACTCGTGCCAACGGCGATAAATTCCGTGAAGACGTACTGTCTAAAGGCAACAGCCAGGATTTGATGCAGGATTACATCAATTTCCGTGGTCAAAAGCCAACAATCGACGCCTTGCTGAAACGCCGTGGTCTGGTAGAGTAATTTTCCATCCGAACGGTCTAAACACCCGCCATCCGGCGGGTGTTTTTTTGGAATCGATAAAAGGAGTGTTTATGAGCGAAATCCAATACCCCATTCACGGCAGCTGCCAGTGCGGTAACGTTACCTATGAACTTTTGGCTGCTCCTAAAAAAGTGGTTGCCTGCCACTGTAAACAGTGCCAGAAGCTATCCACAAGCGCATTTAGCATCACCGCCATGGTGGATGCCAAGGATGTGGTCTTTCATGGAGAAATGAAGCGTTGGGATCGAACAGCCGACAGTGGCAACATCAACGCTGGTATGTTTTGTCCCAATTGCGGCAACCGCATATACCATTTTAATTTAGCGCATCCGGAACTGATCAAACTGAAGCCGGCAAATCTCGATGATACCCGGGTTATCCACCCCACCGTCCACTCTTGGGTGAGTGAAAAGCAGGATTGGTTCCAAATTCCTGCAGGTGTGAAACAGTTCGAGAAGCAGCCTGAATAGTTAACAGCTTTGGGTTTGTGTCGATGTTGGGAGACTGGATAAGTATTTGCGCTTAGGTGGCATGAGAAAGGATGATGCATCGCCGGATATAGACGGAGTATGGCGGTAAAAAATATTCATTTCACGCCACTCATGCGGCCGATGTTTAGCGTAAAAAGCTGGCTTTACTGAAATAAATTGTGGGTTAGTGTCCCGTCCTAAGATAGGTTGACAGTTTTTAGGCCAGCTCCCGTAGCTGGCCTTTTCTATTGTGCACCTGATTG